>JBEPXB010000356.1:0-4143 GCA_041642135.1 Halobacteriales archaeon
GGACGACGGGGAGGAAGGGGCGGACGAGTAGGTGGAGAACGGGGAGTGTCCTTGGCCGGGATCTCTCTCTCTCCCTTGTCGGGTTCCGGTCGGCGGGTTCGACGCCTGCTCCCCGCTCCGGGACGACGGGGGCGTGTTCGACAGGGGGCGTCCACCGCGTCTCGACCGGTCGGCGTGGCCTACTCCTCGTCCTCGATCTCGGGCACTGCGACCGTTTGCTCCGTGAGCCCGATAATGGCCCGGCGGAGCCGCTCGGTGATCGCCTGGTCGGAGACGCCGAACTCCTCGGCGAGGTCCTTCGTCGACATCCGGCGCGGGATGTCGTAGTACCCACCCTCCACCGCACGGACGAGCGTCTCGCGCTGGGGCTCGGTGAGGCCGAACCACGGCCCGCTCTCCGGTTTCGTCGGGTTGTAGATGCGGTCGACCTCGATCGCGACGCGGGCGTCCTCACAGCGCTCCTTGAACTCGGAGAGCGCGTCGTGGGACGGAAACCGGATCTCGAACGCCCAGGTCCGCCCGGCGCTCCGGGCGACGATGAGCTGTGCCCCCACCTCGCTTATCGCGTCGAAGAAGTGGTCCCGCGAGACGTCCCACTCGAGCGCGAACAGCATCTCCCCGTCGTGGCGCTCGATCTCTCGGACCTCGGTGACGGACGGGTGGCGGGCGACGCGTGCCTCGAACGCCTCGCTGACGTCGTCGTGGACGAGGAAGAACGGGACCGGCCGCTCGCGCAAGGGGACCATCCTCTCCAGTTCGATGTCGAGGTGGTCCGCCGACTGCAGGATCCGCCCCAGCTCGAACTCCTCCTCGGCCACCCGCAGTTCGGCTATGACACTCATTCGATCGGCTTGCTCCTTTCTCGCCCAAAGCCAATAAATAGCGGGTGCTTGGTGTACCAACTCGACGAGATCGACATGGTGTACAATGCTGGAGCGAAGGTACTTACGTCTCCGTCACCCCGGTAGGGACGGACGAGCAAGTCATAACCGCGGAGTCGCTCGCGTCCTGCGAGGCCGGACTCCCGAATCCGACACCGTTCCTTCGCGTGTTACCACTTCGGTCCACAGTCACCATGACACGCGACACGCGGTTCGAGGAGAGTATCACGACGACGGAGGGGTTCTCGGACACCCTGCAGGACCTGCTGCTGGTCGCCCACGCCAACGGGGTCGACGTCGCCGGGGCCTGGGAGTGCCGCTCGAACGGGCCGGGGCCCGACTGGGAGGCGGTCGTAACGGAACTGGCGACGGACGCGGGGCGGGCCGGCGCCGCCGGAGAGTAGCTCGGTTTACCGCCGGTCGGCTTGGGCGGTCGTGCGCGCCGTCCGCGAGACGACGGCGGCGTTTTCACCGGTACTCGCGAACGCCTGCCCGGGCCGAGGGGTCCGACACCACTATGGGATTCGCGAGCGACTACCGGCGATCCGAGACCGGCGAACCGTTCGAGAGACAGTGGGGCTGGAGGGGTGGTGCGGTCGCGGGGGCGGTGGCGACGGTCGCGATGGGCCTCGCCATCAGCCTGATGCAGCTGTCGACGCTCCGGGTGGCGATCGCCGGTCTCTACGGCTTCGAGGGGAGCCTCCTCGCCGGGTGGACCGCACATCTGCTCCACGGGTCGCTGTTCGGGGTCGTCTTCGCCGCGGTCCTGGCCGACCCGGGGCTCTACCGGGTGAGCGAGTGGGTCTGGAAGTCGGTCCTGGCGGGCGTCGTCTACGGACTGGTCCTGGCCGTGGTCGGGGCCGGCATCGTCATGCCGATCTGGTTGGACCTGGCCGGGGTTCCCGTGACGGCGTCGATCCCGAACGTCACCGTCCCCCTCCTCGTCTGGCACGCGGTCTACGGGGTCGTGCTCGGCGGGCTGTTCCCGTTCGTCGAGGGGCTGTAGCGGGTCCGGACGGGCTCCCGCGGGCTCCCGACGCACGTCCGGGCGGTCCGGGCGGACCCGCCCAGAGCTCCCGTAGTCCGTGTTTCGACTCCGCACGGATGTGAAACGACTTAGTACGCGGGCGGGGCATGTAGGGGCATGAAGGTAGCCGACGCGATGACGCCCCGGGAGGACCTCGTGACGGTCTCGCTCCCGGGCACCCGGGAGGACGTCCTCACGTACCTCCAGGAGCGGTCGTTCTCCTCGGTCCCCGTCGTGAAGCCCACCGAGGACGGCGACGGCGAGACGTTCCGCGGGCTCGTGACCCGCGAAGCGCTCATCGAACACCCCGACGAGGACCAGCTGGCGCTGCTGGTCGAGGAGGTGCCGACGACCACCGCCGACGCGACGCTGACGGATCTCGCCGTACTGATGCGCGAGAACGGCCAGCGGCGCGTCCCGGTCGTCGACGGGCGGCTGGAGGGCATCGTCACCATCACCGACGTGGTCCGGGCGATGGCGAACGGCGAGGTCGACGGTGAGGCCCCCGCGGGCGAGTTCGCGAAGCGGCACGTCAACTGCGTCCACATCGAGACGCCGCTGCCGGTCGCCGAGCGGGAGCTCTCCTACGCCGACGAGGCCTACGGCGTCGTCCTCGACGGCGAGGGCGACCCCTGCGGGATGCTCACCGAGGTCGACATCATCGACGTCGCCCGGGTCGTCGAGGGCGAGGAGTCGACCGGCGACGCCATCGCCAACCAGGACGACGAGTGGATGTGGGAGGGGATCAAGGCCGTCGGCTCGCGGTACATGCCCACCCGGAACGTCGAGATCCCCGCCGAGCCGGTCCGGGAGTTCATGACCGAGGACCTCGTCACGGTTTCGGGCCGCCGGACCGCGGCGGAGGTCGCACAGCTGATGATCTCCCACGATATCGAGCAGGTGCCCCTGATGGAGGCCGGCGACCTCAAGGGCATCGTCACGGACATGGACCTGCTGGAGGCGCTCGTATGAGCGAGGGCGAGACCGAGGAGCGGCGCGACGGCCTCCCCGCCGACGAGGAGCTCCGGACGGTCGCCGAACTCGCCAAGCGCCGGGGCTTTTTCTTCCCCGCCGTCGAGGCCTACGGCGGCGTCGCCGGTTTCTACACCTACGGCCCGCAGGGTGCCGCGCTCAAGCGCAACGTCGAGGAGTCCTGGCGCGACCGGTTCCTCACCCGCGAGGGCCACGTCGAGATCGCCGCACCGGACGTGATGCCCGAACCCGTCTTCGAGGCCTCGGGCCACCTCGACGGCTTCGACGACATGATCATCGAGTGCCCCTCCTGTGGCGAGTCCCACCGTGCCGACCACCTCGTCGAGGGCGCCACGGGGGTCGCGGACGCCGAAGCCCTCCTGATCCCGGAGGTGGAGGCGCTGTTCGAGGAGCACGACCTCTCGTGTCCCGCGTGTGGCGAGTCCCTCTCGGGGGTCCCGGTCGAGGAGTTCAACCTCATGTTCGAGACCTCCATCGGCCCCGGTTCGGGCCAGCCCGGCTACCTGCGGCCCGAGACTGCACAGGGCATCTTCGTGGAGTTCCCGCGGCTGAAGGAGTACGCCCGCGGGCAGTTGCCGTTCGCCGTCGGCCAGATCGGCACCGCGTGGCGCAACGAGATCAGCCCGCGACGCTCGCTCGTCCGGGTCCGGGAGTTCACGCAAGCAGAGTTAGAACACTTCATCGACCCCGAGACCGACGAGCCGCCGATAGAGCGGGTCGAGGACGTCGAGCTAACGCTCTACCCCGCGAGCGAACAGGAGGCCGAAGACGGCGACTACGTCACGATGACGGTCGGCGAGGCCGCCGAGGAGGGCGTGGTCGAGCCGTGGATCGCCTACTACCTCGGCGTCGCCCGGGAGTGGTACGAGTCCGTCGGCGTCGACATGGACCGGTTCCGCTACCGCCAGCACCTCGGCGGGGAACTGGCCCACTACGCGACCGACTGCTGGGACGCCGAGGCGGAGCTCGGCGGCAACTGGATCGAGATCACCGGCTTCGGCTACCGCTCGGACTACGACCTCTCGAAACACGCCGAGTACAGCGACGAGGACTTCACCGTCTTCAAACAGTACGACGAGCCGCGGAGCGTCGAGCGGGCGACCGTCGACCCGGACATGAGCACGCTCGGGCCGGAGTACGGCGGCGCGGCGGCGGACATCGCGGACGCGCTCGCGGATCTGGCGGCGCGCGACCCCTCGGCGTTCGACGGCGACGAGGTCACTGTCGAGGCCGGTGGCGAGC
>JBEPXB010000357.1:0-4122 GCA_041642135.1 Halobacteriales archaeon
GGCCCTCGTGATCCTCGTCGCCGTCGCGGGCGCCACCGTCGGCCAGTTTCTGCTGTTCACGTTCGCCAAGCGCGGCGGCCGGGAGTACCTCCTCGAGAAGCCGTGGTTCCGGGTCGGCGAGGACCGTCTCGACCGCTTCGACCGGTGGTTCGACCGCTGGGGACCGCTGGTCGTCCCCGTCTCGAACGCCCTGCTGTTCACCCGGGGGATGCTCACCGTGCCGGCGGGGCTGGCGGAGATGGAGGACTGGCAGTTCCTCGTCCTCTCGACGCTCGGGACGCTCGTCTTCCAGACCTGGCTCGCGCTGGTCGCGCTCGGCCTGCTCGGTCGGCTCTGAAACCCACGGATGGGGGCGCCCCCCTCGACGCCGATGGTATCGGGCTCCGCGGGCGAGGACTACGAAAGTTTCACCTTCGGGGAACCGAACTCACAGGTAGACCACCGGAGGGTCGGGTGACCAGACCACGCATGCTCCCGAGTTCCTGGAAACGAGACATCGCCAGCGGCCTCATCGTCCTCGTCCCGCTGCTGGTAACCGCCTACATCGTCGCGTTCATCTACCAGGCGCTCGCCCGCCTGCCGTTCCCGCAGGGCACCTTCGAGAACCAGCCCGTCGTCCGCGTGCTCATCACCATCGTCGTCTTCGCGCTGCTCGTCCTCTCGGTGGGCTACCTGATGCGGACCACGCTCGGCGACCTCGTCGAGGAGGGCCTCGA
This sequence comes from Halobacteriales archaeon, assembly GCA_041642135.1. Classification (GTDB taxonomy): domain Archaea; phylum Halobacteriota; class Halobacteria; order Halobacteriales; family Haloarculaceae; genus Salinirubellus. The sequence continues at coordinate 717 of JBEPXB010000357.1, forward strand.
CGCGGTGATGAACCAGCTCCCCGGGCTCCGGGTCGTCTACAACGCCTCGAAGATGGCCGTCGAGACCGCCGTCTCCGGGACCGAGGAGCTCCAGGCCCCGGTGAAGCTCGAGACGTGGAACGGCCTGCGGATGACCGCGTTCAAGACCGGCAAGCAGACCGACGACGGCCGCGACGTCCTCTTTCTCCCCACCTCCCCGAACATCACCACCGGGTTCGTCATCGAGGTCGAACCCGACCAGTACACCGTCACCGACGAGAGCGTCGAGGACGCGCTCACCCGGGTCCTCTCGGCCGGCTTCGGCGAGTCGAAGAGACCGAAGGGGGTCCCCATCGACGTCGTCGCGGAGGGCGGCTCCGACGGCGACGACTCCGAGGAGGAGCGGAAGGCACCCGCGGCCGACGACGACTGACCGTCCCCTCGGCCGGACAGGGTCCGGTCGCTACTCGTTTCGGTCGCTACTCGTACGGCCAGTTCGGGTCGCGGGGCTCGTCGGGGTCGCGGGTCCGTCCGACCGCTTCCGGGACGGCGGCGCCGAACTCGCGGAAGTTCCGGCGGGCCTCGGAGAGCGAGAGGTGGTTGTACTCGCTCTCGTACTCCGGCGCGTAGAACGCGACGAGGTCGTCGAGCCAGTAGCAGACCGGACACACCTCGTAGGACCCGGGAGTGTCGGGCGCGAGGGTGCGGTAGCCACAGCAGGGACAGAACCCCCGCTCGCGGGAGACGGGGCTGTCGTCGCGGTAGCCGCGCGGGTCGCCGGTCGACACGAGCCGATCCACGCGTGCGAGCCACAAAGCCCTGCGGGAGCCGGCGGGTCACGCCGGCACGTCCCCTGCACTGGGGCCGGACCCCGACTACTCCCGGGCGGCCTCGACGCGCCCGGCGTGTTCCTCCAGGTCGGCCGCGAGCGCCCGGGCCTGCTCGGCCGAGAGGGTGACGCTGTCGGCGTGGGCCGGGAGGTGCTCCAGTTCCGTGCTGTCGAGTTCCAGCTGCAGCGAGACGTGGTCCGGGTCCCTCCGGGGGGAGGTGACGTTCAGCGTGGCGAACGCCTCCTCCTCGAAATCGTGGCCCTCCGCGCGACCGTCGAGCAGGTCGAGGGTCGTGTAGGCGTTCACCTTCATGATGCGGTCGGGCATGGTCGAACGAAGGGCCGTGGCGGACTTGGCGGTGTTGGTGGGACGGCGGGCGGGACGGGCGCGGCCGGCCACGAGTCCCGCGGGACGGGAACCGGCCGGGCCCCGGGCGAGGAAGAACAGTGGCGCGGCGCGTGCGGCGTCCCGCTCATACGGTCGTGCGTAATTCTTTGCCGCCTCACGGCCCCTCGTTCCGTCCCACCGGTCTCGAGACACCGATCGTCCTGAAGATCGCTGAAAACGGTTGCGCACGACCGTATCAGTCGTCGACGAACTCCCGCCGGAACCGGTGTTTGGTGTGGGCGTGGCCGTAGTCGAGCGGCGGGTACTCCTCGGGCTTCCCGGCCTCGACCTCGCAGACGACGACGGCCGCGCCGTCCGTTTCGACGGCATCGGCGTACGCCTCGCGGAACGCCGCCTCGCTGTCGACGGACCACGCCGGCAGGCCGCACTCGCGGGCCACGCCGGCGAAGTCCACCTCCGTCGAGAGCGTCTCCTGTCCGCCGGTCGTCTCGTAGGCCGCGTTGTCCATCACGACGACGACGAGATTGGGGGGGTCCGCTCGGGCGACGGTCGAGAGCGCGCCCAGCGACATCAGCATCGAGCCGTCGCCGTCGAGCACCGTGACCTGCTCGTCGACCGCGAGCGCGAGGCCGAGCCCCAGCGGCGTGGTCGAGCCCATCGCGCCGGTGAGCGGGAAGTTCCGGGCGCGGTCGCCGAGCGCCGCGAGGTGGTACGAGGCGGTCCCGAGGTTCGATATCACCGCCGCGTCGGGCGTCTCCTCCAGCACCGCGGCGGTGCAGGCCGTCTGGTCGGCGGTCATGGCTTGCCCCCCGTCAGCGTCACGTCGGCCAGCAGGACGTACGGGTCCTCCGTGGAGAAGGCTGTCTCGGCGGCCAGGCGGACGACCTGTCCGACGTCGGTTCCCGCGCCCATCCGGTCGTTGCGGACACCCATGTCGTCGAGCACCCGCGGCATCCCGTAGCCCGCCGACACCTGCGCGAGGTTGTGCTCGCCGAGGTCACCCCTCCGGGAGACGATGCCGACGAACGGGAGCCCCCAGGGCTTGCTGAGCGAGCCGATGGCGTTGAACGTGTTCGACAGACCGCTGGTCTGACAGACCAGCGCGCCGCGGCGACCACCGAGCCACGCGCCCGAGAGGATCCCGACCGCCTCCTCCTCGCGGGCGACCGGGACGGCGCGGAAGCGGTCGTCCCCCTCCACCAGTTCGATGAGCGGGGCGACGACCGAGTCCGGCAGGTAGGCCACTATCTCGATGCCGCCGTCGTGTAACGCCTCCACCGCCTCCTCGTACCACATCATACCACCCCGCACACCGGACGGGGATTTAGTCCCTCGGGCACCGCGGTAGCGGATTTCGATCTATAGCACCGGGTGGGTCGGTCGGACGGACGGCGATCGATCATCCGAACGTAGCGCCGTGGAACCTACCCGTGTGGCGGGATCGCGAGATACCGTTCGGGAACGGGCTCGCCGTCGAGTAACGAGAGCGTGTTCTCCCCGAGCCGCCGGGCGCCTTCCCGTCGAGCGGTCTCGGTCGACCCGCCGACGTGGGGCGTCAGGACGACGTTCTCGAATCCGTGGAGCGGCGAGTCGATCGGCAGCGGTTCGGTCGCGTGGACGTCCATCCCGGCACCGCGAAGCGTCCCCGCACGGAGCGCGTCGACGAGCGCGTCCGGGTCGACGATCGGCCCACGGGAGACGTTCACGAGCACGGCGTCGTCGGCTATCCTCGCTATGGCCTCGCCGTCGATCAGTCCCCGCGTCCCGTCGGTCAGTTCGGCGGCCACGACGACCGAGTCCGACCGGTCGAGGACCGTCTCCAGACCCACGAGTTCGGCGTGGACGGGTTCGCCGTCGATACGGTCGACGTAGGGGTCGGCGGCGAGCGTCGTGACGTCGAACCCGCGGAGGAGCGAGGCGACCCGGCTCCCGACGTTCCCCAGTCCGACGATCCCCACCGTGGTCCCCGAGAGGAGCGTCCCCAGCGGGACCGAGTCGCGCCAGCGACCCTCCTCGAGCGCCCGGTGGCCCGCGACGACGTGCCGCCGTGTCGCGAGCAGGAGGGTGAGGGCGTGTTCGGCGACCGAGAGGGCGTTGATCCCCGGGGTGTGCGTGACGGCGACGCCACGTTCGCGGGCCGCGGCGAGGTCGACGTTGTCGATGCCGGTCCCGATCTTGGCGACCACCGAGAGGTCCGTCGCCTCGATGACCCGCCGGGTGACCGGGATCCGGGAGGTGACGAACGCGAC
>JBEPXB010000358.1:0-4116 GCA_041642135.1 Halobacteriales archaeon
GCGGCGAGCCTGCGGCTCGCGTCGACGAACGCGCCGGGGATCAGTTCGGGTGATCGAGTGGTCGTCGAGGTCTCGGTCGAGGACCGGCGAGTGGCGACGCTGTCGGAGCGGGCCTGATACGGACGGTTGTAACGACTTACTGTTGAACGCCCGGATCGGGCCGGCGTTCGCCGGTAAAAGACGACAACCGTCCGTACGAGGGTGGCCTCATAGGGTCGTGCGTAATTCTTTCCCGCCAGACCGCCACAGATCTCTCGAATCAGCCGTCGAATCTATTGGGTTCCGAGGCGAGTTGAAAATAGTTCCGCACGACCCTATCAGGCCTCGACCGGGTCGTCGGTCGGCTCGGTCGCCTCGTCCGGCTCCGTCTCGGCTGCCTCCCCGGCGTCGGTCTCGGGACCCCCGGGGACGGTGGCGACGGTCGTGATGGCCCGCGGGCTCCCCGGCCGGCGCTGCTGGATGTGATGTTCGAACGTCTCGAAGCCGGCCTCCGCGAACATCCGGTCGGCCTCCGCCTCGTCGTAGAACAGCATGATCGCGTCGGCGAGTCTCTGGAACAGCGTGGACTTCGGGTAGTCCGGCCCGACGACGAGCACCGTCCCGCCGGGCTTTACGACCCGACGGAACTCCCGGAGCGCCGCGACGGGGTTCGGCCAGTACTCGATCGAGCCCGAGGACCAGAGCGCGTCGAACGAGTCGTTCCCGAACGGTAGGCGCTCGGCGTCGCCGCGGTAGAACTTCACCCGGTCGTGCTTGCCGAACTTCGAGAACGCCCGCTCGAGCTGGTGGGCCGACTGGTCGAGGCCGTGGACGTGCTCGGTGTGTTCGAGCAGTCCCTCGGTGGCGAACCCCGTCCCGCAGCCCACGTCGAGGACGACGTCCTCGGGGCCGACGTCGAACCACTCGAGGGCCCGGTCGCGCATCTCCTCGTCCCAGATGAACGGGTTCACCTCGTCGTAGACCTTCGAGAGGTACTTGTAGAAGAGGCGTGCCCGCGCCTTGTTCTCGAGGATGCCCATCGCCGTCGAGTAGCCGCTCGGCGGGCATAACACCCCCGGAATCGGCACCGTTCTCGTGTCGCCCCGGATGCGCCATCGCGCTCGGCGTCGTCGTGTCGTGGCTCGCACCGACACGCGTGGATTCGCAACTACCATATACGCGGTGACGCAAACGTCGGACGATACGAACATGGCGAGGCCAGAGGTTCTGAACCGGATACAGGAGGCCGAGGCGGAGGCCGACGAGATCGTCGCCGAGGCCGAATCCGACCGGGAGGAACGCATCGCAGAGGCCCGCGAGGAGGCCGAGCGCATCCGCGAGGAGGCCCGCGAGGAGGCCGAGGAGATGCGCGAGGAGCGCCTGGCCGAGGCGCGGGCGGAGATCGAACAGGAGCGCGAGACCATCATCGCGGAAGGGGAGGCCGAGCGCGAGGCGCTCGAGGCGAGCGCCCGGGAGCGCGTCGACGAGGTGGTCGAGCACGTGGTAGCCCTCTTCGAGGAGGCGGTGCATGCTCAGACCTGAGCGAATGAGCCGGGTCTCGGTGACGGGATCCAAGCGCGTGATGGACGAGGCCGTCGAGGCGGTCCACGACATGAACGTCGTGGACGTGACCGACTACGACGGCGGCTGGGAGGGGTTCACCCCCGGCGACCCGACCGAGGGCGCCGACGAGGCCGCCGAGAAGCTCGTCACCGTCCGGGCGCTCGAGTCCATCCTCGGGGTCGACGAGGAGGACGCCGGCCCGGCCCGCATCGTCTCCGACGAGGAACTCGAGACCGAACTCGAGGACGTACGCCGGCGGGTCAACGAACTCGACGACCGGCGCGACGACATCGGGGCCGAACTCCGGTCGGTCGAGGAGCGGATCGACGCCGTCGAACCGTTCGTCGACCTCGGTATCGACCTCGACCTGCTCTCGGGCTACGAGAACCTCTCGGTCGCCGTCGGCGAGGGCGACCGGGAGGCAGTCACGCGCGAACTGGGCGACACGGCAGGGATCGAGCACTTCGAGGTCTTCTCGAGCGAGGGCGAGAGCGACGCCCTGGCGGTGTTCGCCTACCCCGCGGTCGACCTCTCGGACGCGCTGGTGAGCGCGCGGTTCTCCGCCGTGGAGATCCCGGACGTCGAGGCCGTCCGCGAGGTCGTCGACGGGGACGAGGCCTCGCCGGGCGAGTACGTCGACGCGCTCTCCCAGCGCCGGCGCGAACTCCAGTCGCGGCTCTCGACCGTCGAGAACGAGCTCGAGGAGGTCCGCGTCGAGGTGTCGGGCTTCCTGCTCGCGGCGGAGGAGCAGCTCGCCATCGAGGTCCAGAAGCGCGAGGCGCCGCTCTCCTTCGCGACGACGGAGAACGCGTTCGTCGCCGAGGGGTGGATCCCCACGACGCGGTTCGTCGACCTCGTCGAGGGGCTCCAGGACGCGGTCGGCGACCACGTCGAGGTCGAGGAGCTCGAACGCGCCGACTACGACGGCGAGGGCCACGCCACCGGCAGCGAGGAGGTCGGCGGCGCGCCCGGCGGCGAGCCGACGGCCACCGACGGCGGGGCGAGCGCGACGGACGTCCGCCCGGACGGAGGTGAGGCGAGCGATGCGAGCGACGACGAGGCGGTCGCGGACGGCGGCCACGCGGTCGACCGCCCGATGAGCGACAGTCAGCCGCCGGTCATCCAGGACAACCCCGGCCCGGCCAAGCCGTTCGAGGCACTCGTCGAGGTCATCAACCGGCCGAAGTACTCCGAACTCGACCCGACGGTGATCGTCTTCCTGACGTTCCCGGCGTTCTTCGGGTTCATGATCGGCGACCTCGGCTACGGCATCCTGTACCTGGCCCTCGGCTGGCTGCTCTACAGCCGCTTCGACAGCGACATCATCAGGTCGCTGGGCGGCGTGGCGATGTGGGCCGGTGGGTTCACGGCGCTGTTCGGTGTCCTCTACGGGGAGTTCTTCGGGCTTCACCAGCTCGGCGAGATACTGTTCGGCGGAAGCCCGCCGCTGCACAAGGGTCTCTCGCCCGAGTACGCCGACTACGCGCTCGGCTGGCTCGTCATCAGCCTGCTCGCCGGCGTCCTCCACCTGACGGTCGGCTGGGTCCTCGACTTCTACGAGAACCTCGACCACGGGTTCGCCGACGCGATGTACGAGAGCGGCTCCTGGCTGCTGATGATGTTCGGGCTGTGGGCGTGGATCTTCGCCGGCGCGTCCGGCTCGGCCCCCGACATCCTCGTCGACCCCGAGGTGGCGGTGTTCAACGGCCACCCGTTCCCGCTCGGGTTCAGCGGGTTCCCGGAGGCCGTCGGCCTCGTCGGCCTCGGCCTGTTCGCCGTCGGGCTCGTGCTCCTCGTCTACGGCGAGCCCATCGAGGGCGTCGAGTTCCTGAACGTGCTCGTCAACGTCCTGTCCTACACCCGGCTGGCTGCGGTGCTGCTCGCCAAGGCGGGGATGGCCTTCGTGGTCAACCTCCTGTTCTTCGGCGTCTACGTCACCGAGGAGACCCACGGCGGGGAGACGGTCGAGGCGTGGCACTTCGGCGTCGGCGGGATGCCGAGCGGGACGGGGATCGAATACCACGGCCACGAGGTCGTCGAGATCATGTTCGGCGGCCTGCTCCACGGCGGCATCGCGTTCGCGCTGCTCGGGGTCGTCATCCTCGTCATCGGGCACGCGCTGGTGCTGGCGCTCGGCGTGACGAGCGCCGGCCTGCAGGCGATCCGGCTCGAGTACGTGGAGTTCTTCGGGAAGTTCTACGAGGGCGGCGGCAAGCCCTACTCGCCGTTCGGCTACGTCCGCCGGTTCACGACGGAGGACTGAACCGGCCCACAGACCGCCTCGCCGACCGGTTCACAGACGGGTTCGAGCCCGCGTTCGTTCGTCCAGTCGAGACTGTCACTATCGTCCAGTACGGCGGTTCTCCGGTGCGTTTGGGAAGTTTTATAGGACGCCCGGAGGCATATCGACCTGTTCGGAACAAACCCGAGGAAAACCAATGCTTGAACTCATCCCCACGTTAGCGAGCTTCGTCGTACTGCAGGCATCCGCACCAGCCATCCCGCCGACCGCCGCGGCCGCCCTCGCGGTCGGGCTCGCCGCGTTCGGCGCCGGGTACGCGGAGCGCGGCATCG
>JBEPXB010000359.1:0-4093 GCA_041642135.1 Halobacteriales archaeon
CCGTCGAGACGTGGGCGTTCCGGGCGCTGCTGCTCGACGCCCGGCCCGCGGTCGACCAGCTCGTCGAGGACGCCACGCCGGCGGACTGCGGGTACGTCCGCCTCGACGCCGAGGCCCTGCTCGGGGACGAACACCGGCTCCGCGAGGCGTTCGGCCTGCTCGTGCTCGCACACTACCGGACGGAACCGGACGACCTCGCGCGGCTGCTCGACGCGCCGAACGTCGCCGTCCGGGCGCTCACGTTCGAGGATCGGGTCGTCTGTGTCGCTCTCCTCGCCCGCGAGGGAGGTCTCTCGCGGGAACGACGACGGCGGATGTACGAGGGCGAGCGCGTGCGGGGCAACATGCTGCCGGACGTGCTGACCTCGCAGCTCAGGGACGAGGCCGCGGGCGAACCGGTCGGCCTCCGGGTGCTCCGCATCGCCACCCACCCCGCGGTCCGCTCGCGCGGGCTCGGCTCCCGGCTGCTGGAGGAGGTGGTCGACGAGGCCCGCTCCGGGGGGTTCGACTGGCCGGGCGGGGTCGAACCCGGCGTCGACTACCTCGGCGTCGGCTACGGCGCCACCCCGCGTCTCCTCCGGTTCTGGGCCGACAACGGCTTCGGGACGCTCCACCTCTCGACGACCCGGAACGACACGTCGGGGGAGTACTCGGCGCTGATGGCCCGGCCGCTGACCGACGCGGGCCGCGACCTCCACGACCGGACCGCCGCGTGGTTCCGTCGCCGTATCGGGTCGGTGCTCGCGGACGCCCTCGACGACGCCGACCCGGACGTGGTCCGGGAGACGCTCGGGGCGACGGCGAGGCCGAAGGCCTCGACAGCGAGGTCGAAGGCCTCGACAGCGAGGTCGGAGACCTCGACAGCGAGGTCGGAGAGGCAGACGACTCCGGGGGACGATCCGGCCCTCACGGCCCGCGAGTGGCGGACCGTCGCGGCGGCCGCGTTCGGCCCCGGAATGTACGACGCCGCGCCGCGGCCCTTCCGCGAACTCGCGCTCAGACACCTGATGGACGGAGCGGTGGAGCTCTCGGCGGACGACGAACGGCTCCTCGTGCGGAAGGTGCTGCAGGCGTGGCCGTGGGACCGGGTCGCCGAGACCGGGTCGTACGTCTCGCGGCGCGAGACGATGCGGGCACTCGGCGCCGCCTACCGCCCGCTGGTCGAGCGCTACGGGACGGAGGCGGCGCTGAAGGAGGCGGACCGCTACCGATGACCCTCGGACTCGACACGCTCGTCCTCGCGGCGCTCGCGCTCTGCCTGCTCGGCGTCGTCGGTAGCCTCCTCCCGCTCGTCCCGGGCGCGGCGTTCTCCGTCGCGGGCGTCCTGCTCTACTGGTGGCACACGGGGTACACCGACCCGGGGTTCTTCGCGCTCGCCGTCCTCTTGGGCCTCGCACTGCTCGCGCTGGTTCTCGACTGGTTCGGCGGGGCGGTCTCGGCCTCCGCCGGGGGTGCCTCGACGAGGACCACCCTCGCCGCCGCCGTCGTCGCGCTCCCCCTCACCCTGGTCGCGGGACCCATCGGGCTCCTCCTCGGCGTCGCGGGGACCGTCTTCGCCCTCACCTACCACGAGAACGGCGATGCCGAGGCCAGCGCTCGGGTCGCCGCCTACGCGACCGTCGGGATGCTCGCATCCGCCGTCGCGCAGGCGTTCCTGACGGGACTCGTCCTCCTCGGGATGGTGCTGGTGGTGTTGTACTGAACGGCCGCGCCGACTGACTGTATCGCCGTCACCGCTCCGATACCGCGTGGCGCCGCGGCCGACAGTATATGCCGTTCGAGCGCGTCGCTCCGACCATGACCGAGTGTGCGGAGGAGGACTGCGAGCGGGCGGCCGCGGTCAGGCTCCACGTCCCGTGGGCGGGCGAACGCGACGTCTGTGCGGCTCACGCCCGCGTGATCGCACAGCAGGACGGGGTGGTCGCGGAGCCGCTCGAGGGGGCGGAAGGGGAGTTCCCCTGAGTCGCGGGGGCCAGACGGTCAGGGACGGTAGGCCATCATGACCTCGTCGACGTACTCGTCGTCGATCCGGTAGTGGTTCTCGCGGACGGCCTCGGTCGCCCAGCCCCGCTCGGAGAGGAACTCGATGGCCGCCTCGTTGGTCGCCGGCACGGTGTTGTAGAGCTTCTCGGTCCCGACGGCCTCGGCCCAGCGCTGGCCCCGCTCTAGGAGTTTCTCGCCGATGCCGTGGCCGCGGTGGTCGCGATGGACGCCGAGCGTGAGCGTCGCGGTGTGGGCGAGCGCCTCCTGCTCGGGATGGTCGAGGTGGACCCACCCGACCACCTTCCCGCCGACGGTCGCGACGAACACCACGCGCGACTGCAGTTCGTTGTGTCGCAACAGTACCTCCTCGTGGTCGATCACGTCGGCGAGGTTCTCCCCGACGATGTAGCGGTCGTCGGTCAGCGAGTCGCGGATGACCGCCAGCAGCGCGTCGCCGTCCTCCTCGCGGGCCTGCCGGATGACGAACTTGACGTCCGTCTCGTAGGTCTCCGCGCCCTCGTCCTCGAAGGCGACCCGGATCTCCTCGGCCTCGCGGTCGCGCTCGAGTATCCCCTCCCTGGCGAGGACGGTCACGTGGGTGCCGAACTCCTCGGGCGCCATGCGGAGCGCCCGCCGTGCCTCCTCGTAGTCGACCGCGCCGTGGCGCTCGACGTAGTCGTAGACCTCCTGGCGTCCCCGGTGTCCGAACTCCAGCTCGTCGGAGAATCGCATGACACCGGGTAGCAGGACTCGTTATATAAGGGTTGTTCCGGACGGACGGAAGGCGCCCGTCCGGGGATCGATCCGGAGTCGGTTCAGCCGTCGGCCGGCGCCGGTTCCGGGTCGGCTTCCGAGTCGGCCGATTCCGACCCGGCCGGCGTCCCCGACGCCCGCCCGGGGCTCTCGCGCCCCGGGACGTGGGTGAGCACCGCGGCCGTCCCCTTCAGGTCGTGGGTGTCGATGAACACCTCCGCGGCGGTCCGGACGGTGAACGCCGCGTCGAGGTCGACGCCGTGACACCGGGCGTACAGCGAGAGCCAGGTGTTCATCGCGCCCTGGAGCCGGTCGAACTCCCCGGTCTCGAACCGGACCGGCGGCCCGCCCGTCCGGGCGTCGAGGTAGACCGCCACGCACTCGCCGAACCCCTCGCGGAGGTACCGCACGGCCTCCTCCTCGGCCGGCGGGTCCGTCGGCGGGGTGAACGCCCGCTCGTCCCGACGGGCCCGCTCGTGCAGTTCCGCGATGCGGTCGGCGTACTGGCTCATCCTTCCCTGTACTCGACACCCTTCCCGCCGCTCGGGTGGGTCCACTTCGTGTCCGCGACGATGGCACACGTCCCACACTCCACACAGGGCTGGGTGTCGAGGCTGACGACCCGCTCCTCGTGGCCGTTGGTCTTGACCGTCTCCGCGCGGTAGCAGCCGCCGCCGTAGTCCATCGAACTCACCGGACAGGCGGTGACCGCGGCCCCGCTGGCCTCCCACGACCGGTCGAGCACCTCGATGTGAGGCTCGCCCACGTCGTAGGTCAGGTCGCCGATGCGGTCGCCGAGGCTCGGCGGTTCGACGTGGTTCTCGTGGGTGATCCGGTCGCCGAGCTCCTCGGCCATGACGGTCGGGAGCGTCACGTACGCCGAACTCGTGTCCGGGAGGACGCTCATCATCAGCGGCGAGTTGAACAGCCGCTCGACGGTGCCGTCGAGTGACCGCATCGCCATCCGGCCGACGATGGAGGTCGCCACGGTGTCGACGAGGTCGGTCACCCGGTCGTTCTCGGCGACGGACCGGGAGACGCGGTAGGCCGGCGGGCGGAGTTTCGCCATGACGCCCTCCTCCTCCAGCTTGCGCTGGTAGAGTTCGCCGGCGCTGTGAGGCCGGCTGCGACCCTTCGCGTCGACGAACGCTTCGGCGGCGAGCGCCCCCGCCGTGACGGCGTGGTTCATCCCCTTGATGATCGGGCCCTGGGCCTGCATCTGCCCGGCCGCGTCGCCCACGAGGACGAGCCGGTCGCGGTGGGGCGACCGGTGGGCCACCTTCTTCGAGTCGGGGACGAGCTTCGCCGAGTACTCCAGTTCGACGTAGTCCTCGTCGAGCCACTGGCCCAGCAGCGG
>JBEPXB010000360.1:0-4086 GCA_041642135.1 Halobacteriales archaeon
ATCTGCAGCAGTTACCGAGACTGGCTTGAAACCCCCCGCTGTCTCGACTCCCGGGACTCGCTGCGGTCCTCGTCGCTCGCTTCGTTCGCTCCTGTGGTCCTTGCTTCGTCCGGGTTCGTCGAGACAGCGGCCCCTTTCGTTCCCGGCCACGGGTGGCTCTCTGATCAAGCAGCGCGTATCCGAACCCGTCGCCACCGAGCTTAACAGTGTTCGACGGAGACCCCCAAGGGTTTTCTCTTGGTAAGCCGAGGTGCCGAGCATGTCGTTCAGACTCACGGCCGAACACGAGGCCATCCGGCAGGCCGTCCGCGAGTTCGGCGAGGAGGAGATGCGTCCCGTCGCGCGCGAGCACGACGAGAACAAGGAGTACCCCGAGGACCTGCGGCGGCAGGCCGCGGAGCTGGACTTCGTCGCCCCGCACATCCCCGAGGAGTACGGCGGCGCGGGGATGGACATGCTCGGGCGGGTCGTCGTCACCGAGGAGCTGTGGCGCGCGGACCCGGGGATCGGGTCGGCCATCGGCTCGGCCGGGTTCGGCACCTCGATGATATTGGAGTACGGCGACGAGTGGATGAAGGAGGAGTGGCTCCCGCGCATCGCCTCGGGCGATTCGGCCTCCTCTACCTGCATCTCCGAGCCGGCCCACGGCTCGAACGTCGCGGGGATGGAGACCCGCGCGGAGAAGGACGGCGACGAGTGGGTCATCAACGGGAACAAGATGTGGATCACCAACGGCACCGTCGCCGACCTCGCCGTCGTGATGGCCAAGACCGATCCCGGCGCGGGCCACCGGGGCATCACCGCGTTCCTCGTCCCGACGGAGACGCCGGGCTACGAGTCGACGAAGATCGACAACAAGCTCGGTATCCGTGCCTCGGACCTCGGCGAGATCCAGCTCGACGACGTACGCGTCCCCGAGCGGAACGTCGTCGGCGAGGTGGACAAGGGGTTCTACCAGCTGATGGACTTCTTCGCCTCCGGCCGCACGGGTGTAGCCTCCCAGGCCGTCGGCGCCGCACAGGGCGCACTCGACGCCGCCAAGGAGTACGCGAACGAGCGCGAGCAGTTCGACCAGAAGATCTCGGAGTTCCAGGCCATCCGGCACAAGATCGCCGACATGGCCACGAACACGGAGGCCGCCCGGTCGCTCACCTACCGCGCCGCGGGGGCCATCGACGAGGGCGCCGAGGACGAGGCGGTCAGGTTCGCCTCGATGGCCAAGCTGTTCGCCAGCGAGACGGCCGTCGACGTCGCCGACGAGGGGCTGCAGGTCCACGGCGGCGCCGGCTACGTCACCGACCATCCCGCCGAGCGGTTCTACCGCGACTCCCGGATCACGAAGATCTACGAGGGGACCTCCGAGATCCAGAAGAACATCATCGCCGACCGGCTCCTATGAACCCCGACGCGCCGGAGCCGGACCACGAGGCCTGGTCCGCGGCCCAGGAGGAGACGGAGGTGCGCGTCGACGGCCACGACCTGACGATGGCCTACCGCGACGAGGGCCCCGAGGACGCCCATCCGGTGATCTTCCTCCACGGCATCCCGACGTGGTCGTTCCTGTGGCGACGGATCACCCCCGCCTTCGAGGACGAGTATCGGACCGTGGTCCCGGACATGCTCGGCTACGGCAACTCCGATAGGCGTGACTCGTTCGACCGGTCGATCCGGGCTCAGGAGGACGCCCTGCAGGAGCTGATCGACGACCTCGAACTGGGTGTGGTGTCGCTGGTCGCTCACGACATCGGCGGCGGTGTCGCCCTGCGCTACGCCGCACACCACCCCGACCGCGTCGAGACGCTCGTGCTCTCGAACGCCGTCTGCTACGACTCCTGGCCCGTCCAGTTCGTCACGGACCTGGGCCTGCCCGGAACCGCCGAGATGGATCCCGAGGAGTTCGAGGGCCAGCTCGACGCCTCGTTCGTCCGCGGGCTCTACGGCGACGACCCGGACCCCGAGTGGGTCGAGGGAATGAAAGAACCCTGGCTCCGCGAGGACGGCCGGACCGCGCTCTCGCGCGCCGCCGTCGCCACCAACACCAACCACACCACGGAGATCGACTACGGCGTGATCGACTCGCGGACCTACTGCGTCTGGGGGGCCGACGACGTCATGCAGCCCGTGGAGTACGGCGAGCGACTCGCGGACGACCTCGACGGCGAGGTCGTCCCGCTCGAGGACGCCTACCACTGGGTCGTCGAGGACCGCCCGGCGGGCTACCGCGAGGCGCTCGCGGAGGCGCTGGCGTGACGGGGTCGGTCGTGGGGCCCGTGTGTGCGGCGCGGGTGAGGGTAGCGAGGGGCGAGTGGCGGGCGGCGGAACGACGCCCATGACCGACCGGCCCGACTGGGAGTTCAAGCGCCGCGACGTCCTCGTGCTCAGGGAGCTCTCCCGGGACCCGCAGCTCTCCTCGCGGGACCTCTCGCGCATCCTCGCGGAGAAGTACGACATCGAGGTCTCGCACGTCACCGTCTCGGAGTCGATACGCGGGATGCGCGAACGGGGGGTGTTCCGCGAGGCGGTCATCCCCAACGAGGAGTACTTCATCTTCGCGCTGTTCGAATTCCGGTTCAACACCGAGCGGTTCGCCGAGGGCTGGCGCGACGCGATGGAGTACATCAGGGACTCGCCGAACACGCTGTTCTACTTCCTCTCGGACGGGGAGTACCAGTGGAAGGCGGTGATGATGTTCCCCGACCGGTCGAGCGAGTCCCGCTGGATCCACGAGTGCTACAAGGAACACGGGGGCGTCATCGAGAACATCCGCAACAGCGTCGTCCACAACGTCCTCAAGTTCCGCACCGACCCGGAACTGCTCGATAGCCTCCACGAGGGCGAGGACGAGCGGTAGGAGGGCACTTCCCGACCGCTCCTGCGACCTCCGTTCCGCGGCCTGACGGACTCCCCCGGGAGACCGCTCGCCGTCGCGCCGCCGAACGGGAACCCGCGGACGAACCGGCTCGATACCGCGGCAACGTTATGTGTGACAATGTCATTCGGTAGTATGGACCATGACGAAAGTACTCGACTGTCCGATGGACGGATGCCACGCTCACATCGAGGCGGAGACCGAAGACGAGGTGATGGAGCAGGCGGCGGAACACGCCCAGAGCGCACACCCCGACGTGGAACTCGACGACGAGACGGTGGCGAGCATCCGAGCGGGGATCCGGGACGCCTGAGTAGACGCCCGGATCCGGCCCGGTCGCCCTCCTCGACGTGTCTGCGCCCCTACAGCGCCTCGCCGACCGCCCGGAGCGCTTCGATACCCCGCGGTTCGTCCAGTTCCGGGACCTCCGTCACGGGCAGGTCGAACCGCTCGCGCACCTCGGCGAGCCGTTCCTGCTGGCGAGCATGCTGACGGGTACACCGCTCGCAGTCCTCGTTCACATCGGTGAGTACGCCGTTCGCCACGAGGTCGGTCACCGGTACCTCGTACTCGCGGAGTCGGTCGACGAGCCGTTCGGTCTCCGCGAGGACGAGCGCCTCGGGGCGGAAGACGACGCGGAAGGCCGTCAGTTCGGGGTCGCGCAGCGCCGCCTCGACCCGCTCCATCCGCTCGCGCAGTTCGGCGAACCCCGCGTCGGCCTCGTCCTCGCCCCGGAAGGCCGCCGGTCCCATCAGCATCGACCGGGCGGTGTCGGCAGCCCGGCGGACCTGCGAGCGGACGCTCGCCGCCGTCTCGACCGCGGTGCCGACGGTGTCGGGCAGGTCGAGCAGGCGGAGCGTGTGGCCCGTCGGCGCGGTGTCGAACACCACGCGGTCCCAGCCCTCCAGGTACTCCCCGAAGAGGTCGAGGGCAGCGATCTCGTCGGCGCCCGGCATCGCCCCGCCGAACAGCGCGTCGAGGTCGTCCCCGGGGACGCGCACGCCCACCGAGCGCATGTCCTTCGCGAGTGCCTCCGCGAGCGCCCGGTAGCGGTCGGCGCGCGAGGCCGGGTCGATCTCGACCGCCTCCAGGTACTCGGTCACGGGGGTCGGCTCCGCGCCCACGTCGGCGTCGAGCGCGTCGCCCAGCGAGTGTGCGGGGTCCGTCGAGACGACGAGCGTCTCGTGGCCCGCTTCGGCGAGGGCGACAGCGTACCC
>JBEPXB010000361.1:0-4029 GCA_041642135.1 Halobacteriales archaeon
TCCGCGTGGTCGTGCTCGTGCGCCTCGGCGTGTTCGAGCGCCCGCTTCCAGGACTCGGTCTCGCTCACCGTGTCGTGGTCGAACAGCCCCGTGTCGAGCACCGCGTCGGGATCGACCTGCCCGCGGGTCGTCGGGTAGCGCCGTGCGTCGGGGTTGAGCGCCTCGAGGAGCCGCTCCGTCTCCTCGATGGTCGCCTCGTCGGCGACGTCGCACTTGTTCACGAGGAGGACGTCCGCACACTCGACCTGCGCGACGAGCAGGTCCGAGAGCGGCCGGACCTCCCCCTCGCGCTCGGCCTGACCGGGTCGCGTCCGGCGGAGGTCCTCGGTGGTGACGACCTCGTCGTCGGCCAGCGTCGACCGGAAGTTCGCGGCGTCGACCACCGTGGCGAGCGTGTCCAGACGGTACGGCGCGCTCGCCGGGCCGGTGGTGAAGAGCCGGGCGACCGGCGCGGGTTCGGAGATGCCCGAGGACTCGACGACGAGGTGGTCGAAGCCCCCCCGCCGGGCGAGCCGACTCACCTCGACCTCGAGGTCGTCCCGGAGGTCACAGCAGATACAGCCGTTGGACAGTTCGGTGATGCCGTCCCCCCGGGCCTCGACCAGTTCGGCGTCGACGTTCACCGCGCCCATGTCGTTGACGAGCACCGCGAGTTTCCGGCCGCCGGCGTTCGTCAGCAGGTGGTTCAGCGTGGTCGTCTTCCCGGCCCCGAGCGCCCCGCTGAGCACGGTCACCGGGACCCCGTCGTCGCCCGTCAGGCTCATTTGGTGTCGCTATGGGAGGTGGCGTACTTAGTGCTCGCGACGGTCGTGCGCGGGTCGCGGACGGGCGATACGCTTTTTCGCCCGACCCCACGACGGGGAGTATGGACCTGGCCGCGCGCATCCGGGCGTTCCGGGAGGGGCTGGAGGAGTGGCTCCGGGGGCTCTACCACGGGATGATCTCCCATCCGGCGTACGAACTCATCGAGAAGGAGGCCGAGGACCAGGAGGACGCGTTCATGCTGGCGTGTTTCCCCGACGCGTTCGGCATCCCCAGTCCCGTGTCGTACTACACCGCCGAACTGCTCCCGTACCTCGTCGACGAGTTCGAGGCGTGGGAGCGGCGGATGTGGGACCGCGAGTCGATGCTCGAACGCAAGGGCCAGCAGTACCACTTCTGATGGTGGAAGGGATGGAGACGTTCGTCTTCTTCGGCGGGAAGGGCGGCGTCGGCAAGACCACGGTTTCGAGCGCCTACGCCCACCGCTGTGCGACGGCGGGCGCCGAGACGCTGCTCGTCTCGACGGACCCGGCCCACAGCACCGCCGACGTGTTCGACCAGGAGTTCGACGACGACCCGACGCCGGTCGACGGGTACGACTCGCTCTCGGTCATGGAGATCGACCCCGACGAGGCCGTCGACGAGCATCTCATGGAGATAAAGCGGACGATGGGCGACCAGGTGAGTCCCTCCATCGTCAACGAGATCGACCGGCAGATCGAACTCGCTCACCGGACGCCGGGCGCCCACGAGGCGGCGCTGTTCGACCGGTTCATCGAGGTGATGCGCGGGGCAGACGCCTACGACCGCGTGGTCTTCGACACCTCGCCGACGGGGGGAACGCTGCGGCTGCTCTCGCTCCCGGAGTACCTGGGCGGGTGGATCGACCGCCTGCTCAGCAAGCGCGAGGAGAGCGTGAAACTGTTCGAGCGGGCGGCGCTCGGCGACCGCGAGCCGCGGCGTTCCCGCGTCGGCGATCCGATCATCGCGCGCCTGCGCGAACGGAAGGAGAAGTTCGAGTTCGCCGGCGAGACCCTCCGAGAGGCGTCGTCGTTCTACCTCGTGATGAACCCGGACCAGCTCTCGCTCCGGGAGACCCGGCGGGCGGTCGAGACCCTGCGCGAACAGGACCTCGAGGTCTCGGGCCTGGTGATGAACCGGCTCACCCCCGAACCGGACCCCGAGGAGGACGGTCGGGGGGCGCGCTACCTCCGTGATCGGGTCGAGACCGAGCGCGAACGGGTCCGGGAGGCCCGCGAGAGCATCGACCCGCCAGTGGTCGCGACGATCGAGACGCGGGTTCGCGAGGTCAAGGACGACCTGCTCGCCGCCGTCGCCGACGAACTCGACATCGAGGCGGACGTCGCCGCCGGCTGATACGGACGACCCGGGGAGCGGCGCGACCGCCGGCCCACGGCGGAGGTTGCGACACTGTCGGGCGCGGTGGTAGTACCGACTGATATGTATTCCCTCAGAACGCCCGCAAGAAAGCCCGAAAACGGCGTTCGCACCCCGGAATCACCAAATTTTAAGTGGGAGTTTTCGTATTGTCACGGTGGGTCATGGTTCAGATAGCCGTACTGGTGGTACTGTCGCTGGTAACGTTCACGGTCGGGTATCTCGGGTACTCGAGGTACCTCGCCGGCTTCGTCGAGTTGGACGACGAGAATGAGACGCCGGCTCACAAGTATCGGGACGGACAGGAGTACGTCCCCGCGAAGAAGCCCGTGTTGTTGGGACACCACTACTCGAGCATCGCGGGGGGAGCACCGATCGTCGGGCCGATCACGGCGGGGGCGGCGTTCGGGTGGCTGCCCGCGATCCTGTGGATCGCCATCGGCAACCCCCTGTTCGGGGCGGTCCACGACTTCATGTCCCTCTCGGCGAGCGTGCGCCACGAGGGCAAGTCGATCGGCTACATCATCGGCGAGTACGTCGGCGACCGGGGGAAGGACATGCTGCTGTGGTTCGCCTTCCTGACGATCATCCTGGTCATCGCCGTGTTCGCGCTGGTGGTGGCCGTGGTGTTCCACTTCTTCCCGTCCTCGGCGACGGCGAGTTTCATCTACATCGCGCTCGCGCTGGTGTTCGGGGTCTACCTCTACCAGCTCGACCTGCCGTTCCTGCCCGGGGCGGTGACGTTCGTCGCGCTGGTGTTCGCCGGCGTCTGGGTCGGCCTGCAGTACCCCATCGCGCTGGTCGACGTCGGCGGCCCGACCTCCGACGCGATCGTCCTGCTGGGGTCGGCCGAGCAGTGGAACTGGCTGCCGTTGTCGGGCGCGCAGAACCCCAACATCGCCGCGTGGGTTCCCGTGGTGGCGATCTACGCGTTCGTCGCCAGCGTCCTGCCCGTGTGGGTGCTGCTCCAGCCGCGTGACTTCCTCACGTCGAGCCTGCTGTACACGGGCGTCGGCGGGATGCTGCTCGGCGTGCTGGTGGCGACGGGCATCTCGCTGTTCGGCGGCGGCTTCTCGGTCACCTACGGCGAGGTGACCTACACGTCGCTGACGACGAACCTCCCGGCGTTCAAGGGGTTCACCAGCGCGCTGGGCCCGATCTTCCCGTTCCTGTTCGTCACCATCGCCTGCGGGACCATCAGTGGGTTCCACTCGCTGGTCTCTTCGGGCACCTCCGCGAAGCAGCTCGACAAGGAGACCGACGCGCGGGCCATCGGCTACGGCGCGATGCTCGGCGAGGGGCTGCTCGCGACGACTGCCGTCGCGGCGCTGGCCATCGTCGCTTCGACGAACTTCGGCTCCGGGCTCGCCGGCGCGCTCGCGAACTTCCCGGTCGGCGGTGCCATCATGCTCGGCGCCGGCTTCGGTATTCCGACGGCTGCCGGTGCGGCGTTCATCGGCCTCGTGTTCGTCAGCTTCCTGCTGACCAGCACGGACACCGCGGTCCGCCTGGGCCGGTACATGATGGAGGAGATCGTCGGCGTCCCCGAGACGCAGACCCAACGGATCGCGACGGACAAGTACGTCAACGCCGGCATCCTGCAGGTCGTCCCGGCGTACCTGCTGGTCGGTAGCGGGACGTGGTCGAGCCTCTGGCCGCTGTTCGGCGGCGCCAACCAGACGCTCGCCGCGCTCGCCCTGCTGGCCGCGACGCTCTGGCTCGCCAACTGGAACGACCAGAAACAGCTCATCAGCACGGGGCTCCCGATGGCGATGATGCTCGTCATCACCGTGACGGCGCTGCTGTGGATCGGGGTCTACCGCGCGCCGACCGAACTGCTGGCCGCGACCGACACCGCCGCGCAGGTGT
>JBEPXB010000362.1:0-4029 GCA_041642135.1 Halobacteriales archaeon
CTCCGGGACCTCGAGCGGGTGACGGTCGGCGTCGTCGCCGGGGCAGTCCTGGTAGTCGTCGGGGCCGCGCTCGTGACGCTCGGCCCCGGGTTCGCGGTCGGGTGAGGTGTAATCGGGCCCCGAACGACCGGCTCGCTCCCTGGGACGGGATACCGCCCTCTCCACATCCCATCACCGCCGACCGACGGAACAGGGATCCGTATGGACTCGCCGGGACCGAGCTAAGCCGATTGCCACGCGAACACCACGAGTCTCCGCTCGGAGAACGATCGGCGAGTCCACTGACCAACCGTAGCGAGAACGAGCGTTCTTCGACAGGGAACGAGGTAGCCGCAGCTGCATGGGGGCTTATCGTGGGCCTTTCCGAGGAACGACCTACCCCCGGTACGTTTCGGTTTCCAGTTCGTCGATAGCGCGGAAGTGGTCGTCACCGGCTACGAGCGGAACCCCGAGCGACCGTGCAGTTCCTGCGATGTAGATGTCGCTCCTGTTGATCATCTCGCCGTTAGCGCGCAGTTCGACGTATATCTCGGCTGCTTCCGCGGCAGTCTCGTTCGTGAAGGGCACCGGTTCCACCCACTCGTACTTCGATATCGCTTCCCCCCGTGTCATGTTCCGAGTGATCATCAACCCGCGGTACAGCTCGGAGAGGACGATCGTCGATGCGCCGATCACCTCCCCGTCGTGAGCGGCCAGATAGGCGATCGCGGCATCGTTGCCTCGGGCGTAGTCGACGAGAAAAGACGAGTCGACGAGCTTCACGGCTCCTCCGAGAGTCGCTCGTCGATCTCGTCACCCAGATCGTCGAGGGAGTCGTCGACGTCCTCGAGTCCGCGAGCGACTTCCGCTTCGAGATCGGCGGCCTCCTCGTCGGCGAGAAACCCCGCGTTCGTGCGCCAGTCGGAATCGATCTCGTGGAGGATACGGTCGAGTGTCTCGCTGAAGCTCTCGTCACCGCGCTTGTGAGCTTTCAGTCGCTCGTAGACGTCCTCCCTGATGCCGATGTTCTTCGAGGCCATTCGTGTCTTGTGTATGGGTTTGTGTACACATCAATGTTGGTCGTCCCGTGCCGCTCCGACCTCTCAGCGAGCAACGAGTCGAGGAGATCGGGCCGTTGTACGGCGCGCGCAGAGAGGAGCTCGTCCGCGGAACTAACAGTTCGAATGGTGGCCACTCGGACTCGAAGCGGGTACGCCGAATCGAGCGACTGAATCGACCGCTGCCGGTCGGCTTCCATCCGAGAGAGGGACGAATGGACTCGCCGGGATTTGAACCCGGGGCCTCTCCCATGCCAAGGGAGTGATCTACCGCTGATCTACGAGCCCGCACCCACAACTGAGCCCAGCGCGGCGCATAAACCCATCGGACCGCGACGCCGCGTGCGCCGCGTCACCCGTACCCACTCGCCGCCCCACCGTCCGGCAGTTTCAGTTTCACCGCGCTAGGCCGCCGTATTAGTGGCCGAGACGCCTACTCGGAAGTGTCCCACCATGAGCACCACCAGGGACCACCCGGACGCCAGCGACAGTCACCGACCCCTCCGGGAGGGGGCGACCGCCCGCGCGCGATACGGCGAGCGAGCCGTCGTCGGGGAGATCATCGAGGTCCGCGAGGAAACCCCCGAGGTCACTCGCGTCGTCCTCAGCCCCTGCGGCGAGGACGTGGAACTCGACACCGATGCAGAGCGGGTCGAACCCGTCGATGCCGAGCGCGTCTGCCCGCGGTGTCACGTCGTCTGGGAGCGTCGGGAAGCGTACCGCTGTCCGGACTGTGGGGCCGACCTGGTGTCCGAGTAGGGCCTCAGGTCCAGGTCTCGCGGAGGACGCGGCGCCAGTTGCACGCGGCGATAGCCCGGGTCTCGCGCTCCGAGAACCGCTCGCGGAGGGCGTCGAGGACGGTCGGGAGTCCCGCGACATCGTCGATACCGGAGGGGATCGAGGCGCCGTCGAAGTCCGATCCGAGCGCGACGCACTCGGCCCCCGCGACGTCGGCGATGTGGACGACGTGGTCGACGAGCGTCTCGACCGAGGCGTCCGCCTCGCGGTCCCCGTCGGGCCGGAGGAACCCGGAGGCGAACGTCACGCCGACCACGCCGCCCGTCTCGCCCACCAGCTCCAGCTGGTCGTCGGTGAGGTTCCGCGAGGCGGGACAGACCGCGTGGGCGCCGGCGTGCGAGACGACGAGCGGGTTCGAGGAGGCCGAGGCGACGTCCTCGATACCGGCGGCGTTCAGGTGCGCGCAGTCGACGACGATACCCCGATCCTCGCACGCGCGAACGAGGTCCAGTCCGGCGTCGGTGAGCCCGGGGCCGGTATCGGGGTCGCCGGGGTACTCGGCGGGGACGCCGTGGCCGAACGTGTTGGGTCGGCTCCAGACGAGGCCGATGGAGCGGACGCCCGCCGCGTGGAGGAGGTCGAGGTGCCCGCCGTCGCGCCCGTCGCGAAACGCGGCGACGGGGTCGGACTCGTCGCTCCAGAGTCGGAGGAGGGCGTCGTTGTGCCCGTCGAGGACGGGGACCCGGGCGGATGTCTTGTCGACCACGGAGGTCCGTCGAGCGGCGGGTGTAAAACCTTCGCGGCGCCCCGGCCCACCGACGTCCGGACGGGACGGGAGTGTCCGTCACGGCGGGTCAGAAGCGACACGCCTTTGTGCGCGTCGGGCCTCTCGCCGGTGGGAACGGCACGGCCGCAAATCCGACTCGCCGCGCGGCGCGGGGCCCGGTGCTCCGTGGTCTCTTCGACGCCCCGCGCGGCTTGGGATTGCGGAAGTGCGTACACGAGCGCGTCGGCCCGGTTCCGCCGGGACAGCGGTCAGTGCCGTCCAATCAGACACACATGGCACGAATGCACACCCGACGCCGCGGCAGTTCCGGTTCGGACCGGCCCGTGGCAGACGAACCACCGGAGTGGAGCGACGTCGACGCCGAGGCGGTCGAGGAGCGCGTCGTCGAACTCGCGGAGAACGGCCACGACCCCTCCCAGATCGGGATGAAGCTCCGCGACGAGGGCGTCCAGGGGACGC
This sequence comes from Halobacteriales archaeon, assembly GCA_041642135.1. GTDB lineage: Archaea > Halobacteriota > Halobacteria > Halobacteriales > Haloarculaceae > Salinirubellus. Next base: position 3,022 of record JBEPXB010000362.1, read on the forward strand.
CGGTCCCCGACGTCAAGCTCGCGACGGGCAAGAAGGTAACCGAGATCCTCGAGGAGCACGACGCCCGTCCCGACCTCCCGGAGGACCTCCGGAACCTGATGGAGCGAGCGGTCCGTCTCCGCAGGCACATGGAGGAGAACCAGGGCGACGCCCAGAACAAGCGGGCGCTCCAGAACACGGAGTCGAAGATCCGCCGGCTCGTCTCCTACTACCGCGGCGACGAACTGGAGGAGGACTTCACCTACTCCTACGACGTCGCGGTCGGCCTGCTCGAGGGCTGAGCCGTGTCCGCCGCCGACCGCACCGACGCGAACGCCACGGTCGATAGCGTGGCCGCCGCCTGCCGGGACGCGGGTCTCGTCAGGCTGGTCGGCACGGCCGACGGCGACGGCCTCGCGGCGGTCGGCGTGCTCGCACGCGCGCTCTCGGCCCTCGGAACCCCGTTCCAGGCGAGCGTGACCCGATTCCCGGACCCGGCGACGGGGACCGACGCGGACGTGACGGTCACGGTCGGCGCGAGTGGAGGAGACGTCGCCGTCGACGCGACCCCGGCGAGCGTGCCGGCGTTCGCGGCCGCACGGGAACTCGCGCCCGACGCCGCGGACCCGGTGCTCGCGCTCGCGGGGGCGGTCGCCGCGGGGGCGGTCCCCGGCGACGACGGCGTCGGCCTGTTCGAGGCCGCCCGGGAGGCGGGCATCGAGCGACGACCGGGCATCGTGGTCCCCGTCGAGGACCTCGCGGACGGACTGGCACACTCGACGCTGGTCCACCTGCCCTGCTCGGGCGACGCGGACGCCGCGCGCGCCGAACTCGTCGACGTGGGCGGGACCGAGTCGAGTTCCGGGTCGCGCAAGCGGGCGGCCTCGATGGTCGCACTGCGCGCCGCGACCGGAGCCCCGACCCGCGCCGCACACGCGGTCGAGCGGGCGCTTCGACCCTACGCGGGTGGCCCGTTCGAGACGGTCGGCGGCTACGCGGACGTGCTCGATGCCGTCGCCCGGGAGCGAC
>JBEPXB010000363.1:0-4020 GCA_041642135.1 Halobacteriales archaeon
CGACACGTTCCAGGGGATACCGATAAAAGACTACAACCGACCGTATCAGTCGTCACCCATCGCCGACCGGGTCGCCCGCGCGAGCGCCGCGACACCACGGTCCATCTCCCCGGGCGAGACGTGGCTGAACGAGAGCCGCAGGCAGTTATCGCCCCGGTCGTCGGGGAAGAACAGTTCCCCCGGGAGGTACGTGACCCCCTCCTCTGCTGCCCGCGGAAGCAGCTCCTCGGTGTCGATCCCCTCGGGGAGCGTCACCCAGATAAAGAACCCGCCGTCGGGTTCGGTCCACTCCGTGCCCGGGGGCATGTGGCTCTCGAGACAGTCGAGCATGTGGTCACACCGCGTCGCGTACTCCGCGCGGAGTTCGGCGACGTTCTCCTCGAACGGCCCCTCGGCACAGTACCGCCCGAGGACGCTCTGCGTGAACGTGTTGGTGCCCCCGGCACGCATCCGTGTGATCTCCTCGAGTAGCTCCTCGTCGGCGAGGACCCACCCGGTACGGACGCCCGGGGCGACCGTCTTCGAGAACGTGCTGGTCCGGACGACCCGTCCCGACCCATCGAGCGCCGCCAGCGGCGGGACCTCCTCCCCCGAGAAGCGGAGTCTACCGTAGACGTCGTCCTCCAGGACGAGGAAGTCGTACTCCGCCGCGAGGTCGAGGAGCCGCTCCCGCCGACCGACGGACATGGTCGTGCCGCTCGGGTTCTGGAAGGTCGGGATGGTGTAGAGGAGCTTCGGGGTGGGTCGGCCGGCCTCGCGCCGCCGCTCGAGTTCGGCCTCGACCGCATCCATCCGGAGGCCGTCGCCGTCGGTCTCACAGCCCGTGATCTCGACGCCGTAGTTCCCGAACAGTTTCAGCGACCCCATGAACGTGGGTGCCTCGACGAACACCTGGTCGCCCGGCTCGAGGAACGTGTGACAGACCACGTCGAGGGCGTGGGTGGCACCGTTGGTCAGCAGGACGTTCGCGGGTTCGCAGTCGATACCCTGCTGGCGTTCCTGGTCGACGACGACGTCGACCAGCTGGTCGACGTAGTCACCACCGCCGTACTGCAGTGCCTCGTCGCCCTCCTCGTCGAACACCGCCTCCGCGGCCGCGACGAGTTCCCCTTCCGGAAAGGACTCGGGGTACGGGAAGCCGAAGCTCAGCGACACCGCTCCGGGGGCGTCGATCGAGCGCCAGCTCCCGTATCCCTCCTCGCCGATCCCTTCCCGCACCGTCTCGGTGAACAGGTGGTCGAACGCGCCCGAGCGCCCGTCGTCGCTCACGTCCACCACCTCTGCCGGCCTCCGGTCGTCTCCCTCTCGTCGAATTCGCTCTCGCGTATCATCCTTGGATCCAGTCCCTATCACTCGATTACGGGGGGGATACATCAACTCTGCGCGAGACTCGGCCGTCCTCGCGCCGTCGGGTCGCCCCGCTCCGCCTCGACCGTCCGCCCCGGACGGCTTGGGAAAGGTTATTCCCCGCCGTCCGCGACGGGAGACTCCATGACGACCCGGGAGAAACTGGCGGCGCTGGAGGAGTACGACACCCCCTCGGTCACGAACGTGGTGGCGACCTACCCCGACGACGAGCTCTGTCTGGGGCTGTACAACCCCTGGAGCCAGGACTGGTACACCGACCAGTCCGTCGAGACGATGTACCCCGAACTCGGTCCGCGCGCGGGGTTCGCCGTCACCTGCGTGTACGGCCTGCCGGACCCGAACTTCGAGGAACTGGGCTTCGTGGACGTCGTCGACGCGCTCGACGACTCGCCGAAGCCCACGATACTGGCGCTCGAACAGGACTTCCCGCCCGAGGTGGCCGACAGTGTGGGGCTCACCGGCGGGAACATGACGACCGCGATGCAGTCGCTGGGCTGCGTCGGCTGTGTCTCGAACGGCCCCGCCCGGGACATCGAGGAGATCCGCCCGATGGAGTTCCAGTACCTCGTGACGGGCACGGCGGCGGGACACGGCGACATGGCCGTCCACGCGGTGAACGTCCCCGTCTCGATAAACGGGATGGACGTCGCACCGGGCGAGGTCATCCACATGGACGAGAACGGCGCGGTGAAGTTCCCCGCCGACCGGCTGGACGACGTCCTCGAGAACGTCCGGGCGCTCGAGGAGCGCGAGGCGGACCTCCAGGGCAGACTCCAGGGAGCGAGTGACGCGGCGGCGGTCCGCGCGGCGTTCGCCGGCGAGACCTACGGCGAGGACGAGGACGGCGACGGGGACGAGTAGCCCGACGCCGTCGAGCGGTTCGCGGGGCGGCGAGGACCGGAACTGCCGGTATCATCGCAGTACTGCGGGGCCGTCACTCCCCGGCCGGCACCTCGTCGCCGTAGCGCTCCCGGAGGAGTTCGTCGGTCTCCCGGACCATCTCCACGGGGTAGCGCCCGTCGGGCGGCCAGCCGACCGCCACCACCTCGCAGGGCTCGTCGTGGGGGTTGTAGAGCACGTGGACGCCAGCCTCGCCGGCGTCGAAGGTCATCACATCGCCCGGGCCGAGCTCGTGGCCGCCGTCGTGGACCTCGACCCGGCAGCGACCGCGGATGACGTAGACCAGCTCCGCCTGGTTCTCGTGGTAGTGGTAGTGGTTCTTCGAGAGCCGTCCGCCCGGGTCGACGACGGCGACGTTGAAGTTGAACGCGTCGATGCCGAGTTCGGGCGAGAGCTCCCACCGGGTTCCCGGGCGGTCGGGGCGGGGGTCGAGTTCGTCGCGCGAGCGGACCGTGTAGCCGGAAGGCATGGATCGCGTATCCCCGCACCCGGACTTATAGTCGACGCGCGGATGCTTCGGTCGTCGCGCCCGTCCGTGGAACGCCGGTCCTCGCGCCCGCCGGTTCCGGTTCGCCGGTGTCGGTGGCGGGAGTGATTTATTCGGGGCACCCCACGCGAGTCCATGACCGAACGCTGGCCGGAGACGCCGGACGCGACGGAACTGTTCGCCGACGACCTCCTCGCGGGCGAGACGGCGCTGGTCACGGGCGGGGGGACGGGCATCGGGCGGGCGGTCGCGCTCGCCTACGCGGACCTCGGGGCGGACGTGGCCGTCGCGTCGCGGGAGCTGGACCACCTCGAACCGGTCGCACGGGAGATCGAGGAGCGGGGCCGGTCGGCCTGCGCGACGACCGTCGACGTCCGGGAGCCCGAGCGCGTCGAGGCGATGGTCGAGACCGTGGTCGAGGAACTCGGCGAGGTGACCGTGCTCGTGAACAACGCGGGGGCGAACTTCGTCACCCCCACGGAGTCGCTGTCGCCGAACGGCTGGCGGTCGGTCGTCGGGACGATCCTCGACGGGACGGCCTACTGCTCGATGGCGGTCGGCGAGCGGATGATCGAGGGCGACGGCGGCTCGATCGTCTCGATGGGGGCGACGAACTCCGTCCGGGGCGCGCCGTACCACGCCCACTCCGGGGCGGGAAAGGCCGGCGTCCACAACCTGATGCAGTCGCTGGCCGCCGAGTGGGCCCGGTACGGCGTCCGGGCGAACACGATCGCGCCCGGGATCATCGAGACCGAGGGGATCGCGGGCGCGGTCGGGGGCGAACTCCCCGAGACGCTCCTGGAGGAGGTCCACGCCGACCGGTTCGGGACGCCCGCGGACCCCGTGCCGCTGGCGGTCTTCCTGGCGAGCCCGGCGTCGAACTACGTCACTGGCGGGTACTTCACCGTCGACGGCGGCCATCTGCTCCCGAACGTTCCGTTCTGAGCGGCCTCGCCGGCGGTCCGCCCCGCTACACCGTCGCCACCACCCGGTCGTAGAAGAGCACGACCGGGAGGAGCGCCCCACCGAGCACGCCCGCGGAGGTCAGCATCGGCAACTGCGTGTACACGTGGATGCCGATCGCGAGGGCGAACCCGGCCGCCACGACGAACGGGACCACCAGCACGCTGATCGAGAGCGGGATCCCCGTCGTCTTCCGTAGCGTCTCCATGATCAGGAGACACGTCCCGAGCGAGACGGCGGTGGCCCCGACCATCTCTATCGTCACCCCGACCCCGTACACCGTCACCAGCCCCATGGTTGCA
>JBEPXB010000364.1:0-4012 GCA_041642135.1 Halobacteriales archaeon
TCTGCCGGCCGACCTCGACCACCTTCGAGAGACCGCTTGCCAGCGCCCCCGGCCGGCCGGTGTAGTTCGCGGCGTCCTCGTCGGCGACGTACTCGCGGTAGCGCGAGATGGCGAGGACGAACAGCATCACGAGCAGTTGCGAGACGACCGAGAGCGCGTAGGAGACGAGGAACCCGACGAGCGGCACCTCGTCCATGGCCGCCTCGACCACGAAGAACACCGTGAGGCCGACGATGGAGGCGATGGCCTGCCCCATGACCATCACCACGACGTCGCGGTTGTCGATGTGGGAGAGTTCGTGCGCGAGGATGCCCTCCAGTTCGTCCATCGACATGTACCCCTCGTCGACCATCCGCAACATCGACTCCGAGACGGCGACGATCCCGGCCCCGCGACGCCCGACGGCGAACGCGTTGGGCGTTCCCATCCGGCCGACGACGAGCTGGGGCTTCTCTAAACCCATCTCCTCGCAGAGCGCCTCGACCCGGCGGTGGACCTCGGGGTACTCCTCCTCGGTGAGGTCCTCGGCGCCCACGCTCCGGAGGGCGAGTTTCTTCCCGACGACGTACTGCACCCCGGCGAACAGGACGCTCCCCACGAGGACGACGGGGAGCCCGAACACGGGGGCGAACAGGACGGCGACCAGCACGTAGAACCCGAACATGACGCTCCCGGCGAGCACCATCCGTATCTGCAATCCACGGTGTGCCATACGTGTCGGTGATCCGACCGACTCGAGTTAACCCCCGGACGAGAATCGGGGCGTGAAAGTACTGATTCCCGATACGATCGGGACCGTGCGAGGGAACGCTTATCGGCGGCCGGGCCGACCTCCGGGTGTGCCGACGCGAGTCGAGACCACCGACCCCGAGGGCGTCGACTACGGGTGGGTGATGCAGACGACGTTCGTCCTCACCATCGTCGTCGGCGCCCCCGTCGTGGCCGTGCTCTCGACCGGGACGAACCTCCCGACCTGGACGGCGCGGGCGACGTTCGCGCTCCGGGTCGGCGCCGTCGTCTGGGTACTCACCGCCGTCGGCGTCTTCCTCTACGCCCGGCGACGGGCCGAGTCCCCCGACGGGTCCCAGTCGGAGACGTAGCGGAACGGGACCCCCGCCCGCTCAGCGGCCACCTCGTCGCGCTCGGAGTCGCCGACGAAGACGGCTCGTCCGGGCTCGACGTCCAGCGGTTCGAGCGTCGCGAGCAGCGGTTCGGGGTCCGGCTTCTCCGTCGGGACGCTCCCCCGGCCGACGACCGCGTCGACCGCGCCCGTCAGGTCGTGGGTCTCGAGCGCGACGTGGACCGCCGACTCGGCGTTCAGCGAACACACGCCGACCGGCAGGTCCGCGGGGATGGACCGCGCGGCCGCGAGGAGCGTCGACGTCCGGGCGCCGGTCTCCTCGTGGTCCGCCATCGTCCGGTGGACCGCCGTCTCGTGTGGCGTGCCTTTCGAGCCGTACCACATCTCCCAGAGCCCCGTCGAATCGGGAGGGACGCCCCGCGACTCGAGCAGCGCTTCGACGTCGCGGGCGACGGCGTCCCAGTCGACCGCCAGCTCGACCAGCGTCCCGTCCAGGTCGTAGACGACCGCCTCGTAGTTCACGGGCGGGGTAGGCCGCGGAGGGGCGAGAAGCTTGCGACTACCGACGGCTTCGAGTCGCTACCGGTCGTCGCCGAGGAGACCGCGGGCGATGATCTTCTTCTGGATCTCGGTGGTCCCCTCGTAGATCTGGGTGATCTTCGCGTCGCGGTACATCCGCTCGACCGGGAAGTCGGTCGTGTAACCGTAGCCGCCGTGGATCTGTATCGCCTCGTTGGTCACGTCCATCGCCGCCCCGCTGGCGAACAGTTTGGCCATACTCGCCGCCTGCATCGGCGGTCGGCCCGAGTCGAGCCCTCGCGCCGCGTCGTAGGTGAGCAGGCGAGCGGCCTGCGTGCTCGTCTGCATGTCCGCGAGCTTGTGCCGGATGGTCTGGAACTCCGAGATGGGCCGGTCGAACTGCTCGCGGTCCTGTGCATAGGCGACGGCCTCGTCGAGGGCCGACTGGGCGACGCCCACCGCCTGTGCGGCGATGGCGACCCGCCCGCCGGTGAGGACCTCCAGGGCCGCCGAGAGCCCGCGGCCGACCTCTGTCAGTCGGTTCTCCTCGGGGATCCGGACGTCGTCGAACGTGAGCGTCGTCGTGTCGGAGGCCCGGAGGCCGAGCTTTCGCTCCTTCTTGCCCACCTCGATCCCCTCCGTGTCCTTCGGGACGAGGAACTGCGTGATGCTTCCCGGGGCCTCCGGATCAGTCTTGGCGAAGACGACGCAGACGTCGGCCCGCTCGCCGTTCGTGATCCACTGTTTCGTCCCGTTCAGGACGTACTCGTCGCCGTCGGGCCGTGCCGTCGTCTCCATCCCCGCCGGGTTCGACCCGGCCCCCGGCTCCGAGAGGCAGAACGCACCCACAGGCCGGCCGGAGGCCATCCCGGGGAGCCACGCCTCCTTCTGAGCGTCGCTTCCGAACGTCGCGATGCAGGACGTGACGAGCGACTGGACCGAGGCGGCGGTCGCCACCGCCAGCATCCCGTACGCGAGTTCCTCGTTGACGATGGCGTAGGTGAGCCCGTCGGCGTCGTAGCCCCCGTACTCCTCGGGCACCGTGAGGCTCAACAGGTCCATCTCGCCGAGCTCGTCCCAGACCCCCTCCGGGAAGCTCTCGGTCCGGTCGGCCTCGCGCGCGACCGGCCGGATCTCCTCCATCGCGAACGACCGGACCGTCTCCCGGACGGCCTCCTGTTCCGGCGTGAGGTCCATACCGCGACCACGGTCGGAGGTCGCAAAAAGGGTCCGGGAGGGGACCGGTAGTCCGGCCGGCGGTCGGTCCCCCCTGGACCCCGACGGACGGCCCGGTGTTACCGGGAGGCGAGGACGACGAGGGCCACCGACACGACCGCGACCGACGAGAGCAGGCCGAGCAGTCCCCAGCCGGCCCCGTAGCCGACCGTCTCGATCAGGTACCCGAACAGCGGCGGGGCGACGAGTCCGCCGAACGTCGCCGCGAACTGCCCGCCGGCCGATGCGCTCCCGATGCGGTCCTCGTCCACGACGACGGAGACGAGCGAGTAGTACAGACCGACGGACCCGAGCGCGAAGAGGCCGAGCAGCGCGAAGACGACACCCGCCCCGGCGGCGGTGCTCGTCGCGGGGAGGAGGAAGAACAGGGCGCTCCCGACCAGGGCCTGGACGGCCAGTATCGAACCGACCCGCACGGTCGGGTCCCCCGGGAGGATGTCACCGAGCCACCCCGAGACGACCCTGCCGACGCTGCTGCAGACCTGCAGTGCCGCGAGGACCAGCCCCCCGACGGCCACCGCCGCGCCGATCGACTCCTCGACGTAGAGGACGGTGTAGCCGGTCGTCGTGTAGAAGACGGCCCCGAGACAGAGCCCGGCAGCCACCAGGAACAGGTACGAACGGTTCGCGAGTAACCCGCGGAAGTCGGGGGACGACGTCTCGGCCGAGCCCCCGCCGGTGTACGCCACGTAGAACACCGAGGCGGTGGCGAGGCCGACGGCAGTTGCCACGAGGAACCCCATCTGCCAGAAGAAGAGGCCGACCAGACCCGTGACGAGGACGGAACCCATCGCGCTCCCGAGCGTCGGGCCGACCTGCTTGATGCCGATCGCCCGGTGCTGTCGAGCGGGGTCGACGTTGTCGAAGACGGCCTTGTTCGTCCCCGGCGTCGCGACCCCGTAGCACGAGCCGAGCAGGAACGCGGCGACGAGCACCAGCGGGAACGACGGTGCGGCGGCCACGAGGCCGATGCCGACCGCGAGCCCGAGGAGGCCGACGGTCAGGGTCCGGTGTTCCCCGTATCGGTCGGTCGCGACGCCGAGCGGGAGGAGGAAGGTCGCGTAGCCGAGGGTCAGGGCGGTGATGACGAACCCGACGGAGACCGGCGAGAGGGCGAACACGTCGCGCAGGAGCGGCGTTCCGGCGAACGCGGCGTAGTAGCAGAGGCTCGCCGCG
>JBEPXB010000365.1:0-4005 GCA_041642135.1 Halobacteriales archaeon
TCCGTCGCTATCCGTGTTTTCCAAAGTTCGTCCATATTACTCGGGGTCGACCGTCTCGAGTATCTCCTCGACCGTCTCCCAGTTGGCCTTCACCTGGTCCGTGAACAGGTAGACTGCCCCGTAGTCCCCGCCGGTCTTCCGCACGACGTTGTCCTCGCGCATGACCTTGAGGTGGTGCCGGATCGTGGTGTAGTCGAGGTCGAGTTCCTCCGCGAGCTGGTTGGCGTTGCGCGGCCGCTCGTCCAGCGCCCGGACGATGCGGACCCGCGTGGGCCCACCCCGGGAGCTCGCGAGCAGGTACCAGAGCACGCCCTCCATCCGGGTGGATGTCGACGCTGGGGGACGTAAAGCCACCCCCGACCGGGTTCGAACCCGTCGAGGGGTCCGTCCGCCCGGTTCGACAGTATCAGGAACCGAGCCAGCGGCCGAGCGCGCCGGCGAGGAGCAGGAATGCACCGGTCACGAACGTACCCGGGATCGGAAGCACGAACAGGCCGGCGCCGAGCGCGAGCGCGATGGTCGAGAGTTGCATGGACGCGACCGTTCGCGTCGCGGATACATGGGTGCCGGGCTTGCAGGTCCACGGGAGCACAGTCGCTCGTCCTCTCGTGGCACGCGCCGCGCGGTCCTCGGACGAGCCGTCGCGCGGTTCCGTCGGCGCGACGGCCGGCCGTTCCGGCGAGTCGTGCCGAGGCGACCTGCTATCGCAAGCCTTTCGCACTTCCGACGGGATCGAGTAGACCGATACATGACCTCGGAACCACGCGGACCCACCGCCCCGACACCCCGCACGAGGCCGACCGGAGCACGATGGCCGTGAGCAGGGACCCCGACCCGGCGGTCCCGGCGAAAGAGGCGGGGAAGTCGCTGTACGAGGGCGCGCTGGACGTCGTGATGACCGGCATCGCGATCATCGTCCCGGTCGTCATCACCCTCTACGTCCTCGACCTGGCCCTCGGGTTCGTCACCGAGGCGCTCGGGCCGTTCGTCGACCTGCTCAAGTGGCTCGGCATGATCGAGGCGTTCCAGCGGCTCAACGTCATCCGGTTCCTCATCGAGATCGACGTCTACAGCCTGGTGATCGGCTTCCTGGGCGAACTGTTCGCGGTGGTCGTCCTGCTCGGGATCATCGTCGTCGCCGGCTTCGTCGGGCGGAACCGCTACGGCGAACTGGTCATCGACTACGTCGACCTCGCCATCGCCGCCATCCCCGGCATCGGCACGGTCTACAAGAGCTTCCGCCGGATGAGCGACGTCATGCTCGACGACGGCTCGGAGAACTTCAACGAGGTCCGGCTCGTCGAGTGTCTCGGCGAGGACCTCTACCTGCTCGGCTTCGAGACGGGACCCTCGCCGGACGCCGCCGCGGACGCCACCGGCCACGACGGGATGGTCACGATGTTCCTCCCGCTCGCGCCGAACCCGGTCACCGGGGGGTTCCTCACGTACGTCCCCCGCGAGCGGGTGGTCGACGTGGACATGACCGTCGAGGAGGGCGTCCGGAGCATCCTCACGAGCGGTGTCGCGGCCGACGACCGGGGCGGCCCGGACCCCTCGCTCGATGACATCCGGACCGTCGCCGACGTGGATCGCCTGCAGGACGTCGTCCCCGGCGCCGAGCGCGTCGGGCGGGACGCCGGCACAGACTCGACGACGGACCCGGAGGTCGACGCCGACACGGACGGGGACGAACAGGGAGCCACGTAGACCCCTCGCGCCGGAGTCTCGCGACCGACCGCCGGCTCGACGGCGCCGCGACTTCCGGTGCCCGCGTCGCTCGGACGCGCCGCTCCCGGTGTGGTCGTGCGAAGAATCGGTCCGTGCCGCCGATAGAACGGCCGCGCCGGATGTTCGTCGTTCGGTCGTTCGGTGAGTCGCGCCTCGAGAGCGGAACGCTCTACAGGCGGGTGACGTTCGACGCGCGCGGGCCCTTGGGGGCCTGCTCGATGTCGAACTCGACGTCGCTACCCTCCTCGAGGTCCGGGCCGCCCACGTCCTCCATGTGGAAGAAAACGTCCTCGTCCGAGTCCTCAGTCGTGATGAAACCGTAGCCGCCAGTGTCGTTGAAGAAATCAACGTTGCCTTTCGCCATTGCGAGTAGAGGGAACCGGCGCCCACGGATAAGGGTTGGCAATTCGTCGTGTTGTGTGGTCTCATGGCGGAATGTAGTGGACGATCTTCCAGATCGGTTGGGAAATAGCCTCATATCGTCAACCACACGTCGACCTCCGGCCGGTTCCCGGAGGTCGACCCGTTCGAACCGACGTATCGATCGTTCCCCTTCGGCGCCGTACGGGGTCGGCCTGTCTCGACCCCGTCGACCTTCGCCCGCGGCGTCCCGGCTACGCCACCGTCCGGTGCTCGGCTACCCTACCGTCCGGTCGTCGAGCCACACCGCGAGGCCCACCTCGTCGACGAACTCGCCGTCGAGGAGGTAGTGGCCCCCGCGGCGGTACTCCTCGGTCCAGCCGTTCCCACGGAGGAACTCGATGGCCCGCTCGTTCGTCGCCGGGAGGTTCTGGTAGACCTTCAGGTAGCCCCGCTCGCGCGCCCAGTCGAGTCCGCAGTCCATCAGCGCCGTCCCGATGCCGCTCCCGCGGTACTCCTCGAGCACGCCCACGGTGAGTTCGGCGGTGTGCTCCATGCGAGGATACTTCAGCGCCTCGACGTGGAGCCAGCCGACGGCGTCGCCCTCGACGGTGGCGACGAAGAACACCCGGGACTCCTCCTCGTTGTGCCGCAGCAGCACGTCGTCGCGGCTCACCTGCTCGGCGAGGCGCGCGGCGACCGCGTGGTCGGCCTTGCCCGCCACCGCCCTGATGACGCCGATGACACCCGTGATGTCCTCCTGTCTCGCGGGGCGGATCTGCGCCTCGATCCCGTCGAGGTCGACCGTCACCGCGTCGGTGTCCATCGGGAACGCCACGCGGAGTCTCCCGTCGACCTCCTCCAGGTAGCCGTCGCGCTTGAGGATGGAGACGTGGTGTCTGAACGTCTCCGGCTTCATCGGGACCGACGGGGAGAGCGCCGCGCCCGACCGCGCGGGCTTGGAACTGCTCTCCGTCCTCACGAGCACGCCCTGTCGCACCTGCTCCGGCGTGGCCGCGCCCTCGCGCTCGACGTACTCGTAGATCCGGCGCCGCTCGTCCCGGTCGAACCTCAGGTTAGACGTCTCTCCCATGTCCGATACGGCAGTGTGTTCCCTGATAACTCTTGTTGCCGACCGTGATCCCCTCATACGGTCGTGCGTAGTCCGTTACCGGCGATGACCGACCCGCCCGGGTGATCGCCGGTACATCGGTACGCACGACCGTATCAGCGCTCCGCCGAACGCCCCCAGATGAACCCGGTGACGTCCTCGTTCTCGAAGTGGCAGTTGAGCGCACCGCCGGCCGCGGCCGAACAGACCATCGCCCCCAGTCCGTAGAGCGTGACGGTCTCGACGACGTAGTCGGGCGCCCCGGCCACGTTCCACTGGTCGGGGTACGTGGCGAGGAACAGGAGGATGGCCGCCGAGCAGAGGAGTACCCCGACCAGCGCGACGTACGAGTTCCGCCCGACCTCCGGGAGGGCGACGACCAGCCCGTAGAGGAACGCCGGGAGGCCGAAGCCCGCGATCGCCCCGGCGTACGTCCGGTAGGTCCAGAAGCTCTCGGAGGCGTACTGGAGCGACTCGCCAGCGACGAAGAGCCCGTACCCACAGACGAACGCGACGATACCGACCAGTGCGAGTGCCTGTCCGAGCCGTGCGCTCTCGTGGGTCGCGCTCCTGACCGTGTTCGCCAGGTCGCGGTAGCAGTCGACCACCATCCTGGCGCTGCTCTGGAACGACATGTGTATATGCTTGTTATTCTCTCACATAATCGTTTCGAGATCGGCGACTTTCATATAAATAAACACGACATGGAACGTATCCCACGGCGGGCGCCACACGGCCGTTCGACGGGCCACGGGGCTCGACGGGCGGCGGTGGATCCCCCGGCGCTCGGATCAGTCGTACTCGGT
>JBEPXB010000366.1:0-4001 GCA_041642135.1 Halobacteriales archaeon
ACACCGACGAGGAACTCGCCAGCGAGAGCCTGCTCGAGTTCCTCGATCCCGCGGACCGCGACCGGCTCCCCTCGGTCGCCCGGGAACTGCGCCGGTCCGGCAGGGCGCGGCTGGAGGCCGACGTCCGCACCAGCGACGGCGAGCGGGTCCCCTACGAGTTCACCGCGTCCTCGCTGGCCGGCCCGGCGGAGGACGAGGCGGACTCCGGGTTCGTCGTCGTCGGCCGGGACGTCACCGACCGCAGACGACGACTCCGGGAACTCGAGCGCTACGAGGGCATCGTCGAGGCGTCCGGCGACCCGGTGTACACCCTCGACGCCGAGGGACGGTTCACGTTCGTGAACGACGCGCTGGTCGACGTCGTCGGCCACGACGAGGGGACGCTCCTCGGCTCGCACGTCTCGGCCGTCGTGCCGCCCGCCGACGTAGAGCGGGTCGAGGCGGTCATCCGGTCGCTGCTCTCCTCGGACGACGACCGGGCGACGGTCGAACTGACCGTCGTCACGGCCGACGGTCGGCGCGTCCCCTGCGAGACGCACGTCACGCTCCGGCCGTCCGACGGCGGGTTCCGGGGGACCGTCGGCGTGGTCCGGGACGTCTCCGAGCGGATCGAACACGTGCGAAAGCTCGAGGCGCTCCAGGAGCGCACGGGGACGCTGATGCACACCCGGACGCGGGCCGAAACCGGACGGATCGCCATCGACACCGCCGAGGAGGTACTCGGGGTCCCCCTCTGCGGATTCAACCTCCTCGACGAGGACGGGGACGCGCTGGTCCCCGTGGCGACGGTCGACAGGGTCCGCGAGACGTTCGAGGAGCCGCCGACGTACCGCCGCGGCTCCGACGCTGCGACCGACCGGATCGTCTGGGAGGTCTTCGAGGCCGGCGAGCCCCGCATCATCGAGGATGCCCACGAACTCGACGGCCTGGCCGCCGAGACGCCGGCACGGAACGTCATCCTGCACCCGCTCGGCGACCACGGCGTCCTCGTCGTCTCCTCGACCGAGCCCGGGGCGTTCGACGGGACCGACACGGTGCTGGTCGAGATACTGGCTACGGCCCTCATGACGGCGCTCGATCGCGTCGAGCGCGAGGAACAGCTCGAACGACAGAACGAGCGGCTCGAGGAGTTCGCGAGCGTCGTCTCCCACGACCTGCGGAACCCGCTCAACGTGGCGATGGGGTCGCTCGACCTCGCACGCGAGACGTGCGACGCCGACGAACTCGACGCGGTGGCGAACGCCCACGACCGGATGGAGTCGCTGATCGCCGACCTCCTCGCGCTCTCACGGGCGGGCGACGCCGCGGAGGACGAACCGGTCGCCCTCGCCGGTGCCGTCGAGGGATGCTGGCGGAACGTGGAGACGAGCGACGCGACGCTCCGCGTCGAGACCGACCGCGTCGTCCTGGCCGACGAGAGCCTCCTCAAGCAGATCCTCGAGAACCTCGTGCGGAACAGCGTGGAGCACGGCTCCACGAGCCCTTCCTCGCAGGCTCGGAAGGACGCCGTCGAACACGGTTCGACGAGCGATCGGGCGGCGTCCGACGACGGCGTGGAGCACGACGAAGCCGACGGCGACGACGGCGTGACCGTCACGGTCGGCGACTTCGAGGACGGCTTCTACGTCGAGGACGACGGCCCCGGCATCCCCACCGGGGAGCGCGAGCGGGTGTTCGAGGCCGGCTACTCGACGGACGAGGGCGGGACGGGCTTCGGGCTGAAGATCGTTGCCGACGCTGCCCGACGGCAGGGCTGGGACGTCGACGTCACCGAAGGGGAGGAGGGCGGGGCGCGGTTCGAGGTGACCGGGGTCGAGTTCCACGGGACGTAGTCGGTCGGACATCGCTCGCTCCCGGCGTCGCGCCGTCCCACACGGTTTTGCATCGGCCCGTCGAACCCCGCGGTATGACCTATCACGTCGCGCTCGACTACGAGGGCTACGAGGCGGCCCGCGAGGGGTTCGAGTGGAACGTTCCCGAGGACTACAACGTGGCGTCCGACCTCGTCGGCAAGCACGAGGATCCGAAGGCTCGTGTGGGCCTGTTCCAGGCCTATCCGGACGGCCGCCGGGAGACGTACACGTTCCACGACCTCGACACGCTGTCGAACCGGCTCGCGCACGCGTTGCGGGACCTGGGCATAGAGCGCGGGGACCGCGTCGGTGTCGTGGTGCCACAGAAGCCCGCGAACGTCCTGACCCACCTCGCATGCTGGAAGCTCGGGGCGGTGTCGCTCCCGCTCTCCGTGCTGTTCGGTCCCGACGCGCTGGAGTACCGACTCGGGGACAGCGATGCGACGGTGGCCGTCGTCGACGCCTCGGTCCGGGAGGCGGTCGACTCGGCCCGCGAGGGCCTCCCCGACCTGGCGCACGTCGTCGAGGTCGACGGCGAGGCGGCCGGCGACGCGCACGCCTTCCGTGACCTCCTCGAGGGGCAGCCCCGCGAGTTCGAGGTCGTCGAGACGGACGCGGACACGCCCGCGGTGATCCTCTACACCTCGGGCTCGACGGGGCCGCCGAAGGGCGTCCTCCACGGTCACGGCCTCTGGCTCGGGCACTGCCCGGCCTACCGGATGTACTTCGAGCGGGACGTCGACGAGTCGGTGACGTGGACGCCGGCCGACTGGGCGTGGATCGGCGCGCTCGGCGACCTCGTCTTCCCCTCGTGGCACTACGGTCGGCCGGTCGTCGGCTACCCGATGGGGAAGTTCGATCCCGGGACGGCCTTCTCGATACTCGAGGAGTTCGGCGTCACCGACGCGTTCCTCCCGCCCACCGCGATCCGGATGATGATGAAAGTCGAGGACACCGGATCGGCGTACGACCTCGACCTGAAGGCGATCTGTTCGGGCGGGGAGCCGCTCACACCGGAGATACTCGACTGGGCCGCCGAGACGCTCGACGGCGTCGCCGTGAACGAGATCTACGGGCAGACGGAGGCGAACCTGCTCGTGACGAACTGCCGGGGCTGGTTCGAGGCGCGGGCGGGGAGCATGGGCAAGCCCGTCCCCGGCCACGACGTCGCCGTCGTCGACCCGGAGACCGGCGAGGAGCGTCCCCCGGAGGCGGTCGGGGAGATCGCGGTCCGGCACGGCGGTGGATCCCTGTACGACGGCGACCCCGTGATCTTCCAGGAGTACTGGAACCTCCCGGAGGAGACCGAGGCCGCCCGGGTGGGGGGGTGGCACCTCACGGGCGACCTCGGCTACCGCGACGAGGACGGGTACTTCTGGTTCAAGGCCCGCGACGACGACGTCATCGTCACGTCCGGCTACCGCGTGGGGCCGGGCGAGGTCGAGAGCGCGATACTCGAACACCCCGACGTCGAGCAGGTCGGCGTGATCGGCGTCCCCGACGAGACCCGCGGCGAGATCATCAAGGCGTTCGTCCAGCCGGTCGCGGGCGTGACCGGCGACGATACGCTCCGCGAGGAGATCCGTGACCTCGTGCGCGAGAACCTCGCCAAGCACGAGTACCCCCGCGAGATCGAGTTCATGGACGGACTCCCGCAGACGACCACCGGGAAGATACAGCGGCGGAAGCTCCGGGAACGAGAGGGGGCGCCGTGACGGCCGTTCCTCCCGCCGACCACGCCGTCTCCCTCGCCGTCCCGTTCGCCGTCGCCCCGCCGGTCCGTACCGCTACGGGGGTCGTCGTACCGGTCCCGGTCGCGTTCCGGGCCGCCGGGAGCCACGCCGGCGGGCTCACCCGGGTGTCGCCGATCCGCCGGAAGTCGACGGAGACGGTCACCCGGATGTCGCTGACGTCGTAGGCCAGCCGGTAGGCGGTCACGACCCCGTCGTCCCGGACCGTGGCGTTCATCGTGACGTCGCGCAGCCCGCCGAGCGTCTGCGAGCCGTTCTCGACGGCCAGGCGGTAGACCGTCCGGCCGTCGACTGTCCGGCGGTCGAGCAGGTCGAACCGGAGCGAGCCGAACAGGCGCAGGACGCCGAACCGGGCGGTCGCGTTGCCCGGGAGGACCGTCGAGGGGTCCGCCGGCCC
>JBEPXB010000367.1:0-3998 GCA_041642135.1 Halobacteriales archaeon
AGTCGTAGACGTTCTCCCACTTGCTCCGGGCGTAGTCGTTGTAGAGCCCCCGCACGCCCCGGTGGTTGATGTCGTGGTGGTCCGCGATCAGTTCGGCGAGTTTCTCCGTGAGGATGGCGTTGAGCGTGAGCGCGGTCGACTGGAGCGGTTCGACGAACCCGAGCGCGTTGCCGACCGCCACGCAGTTGCCGACCCAGGCGTCCCGGTAGTGCCCGGAATCGAAGCCGTACTCCACCACGTCCTCCTCGGCGATGTCCGCCTCGCGGGTCTCGACGAACTCCGCGAGCGCGTCCGCCCGCGAGACGTGCTCGGAGGAGTAGACGTAGCCCATGTCCCGCCAGTCCCAGGTGTCGATCTGCCAGAACCACCCGTACTCCCCCGAGTCGACGACCGTCGCCGGCACGACATCCGAGAGCGGGAGGTCGGCCTTCGCGACCAGCGCGGAGTCCAGCGGGAAGTCGAAGGCGTCGAACTCGTTGTCCAGGTTCCGCATCAGCAGCCGCTCGAACCCCGTCGCGTCGAGGTAGAGGTCCGCGTCGTAGGCCCGCTCCTCGCCGGCGATCCGCGTGATCCGCTCCTCGTCGGTCTCGACCTCGAGTACCTCGTCGTCTACGAGGTCGATCCCCCGCTCTCGACAGACCTCCCGCAGGAACTCGTTGAGTCGGCCCGTACTGAACTGGTAGGCGACGTGGTCGTAGCTCCGGAAGAAGCCGTTCTGCCGGATCTCGACGAACGGGGAGGTTCCCTGTTCGGCGATCTCCACGCCGAGGGTGCGGTAGTTCCCCGTCTCGTAGCGGTGGTAGAGTTCCTCGAACCGGCGGCGGCCGGGCTCGGCGGGTGGGAGCGTCAGGTCGTCGAACGGGACGTGGAACGGTCCCCGGCCGCACCAGTCCGTGAAGAAGACCGACGCCTTCCACACCGGCTTCACCGCCGAGATGAACCGCGCCTTCTCGATACCCAGAACGTCGTGGAACGTGTGCTGGATGTACGAGATGGTGCTCTTTCCCACCTCGGGGATCCCCTCGTCGAAGTCGTCCACGAGGGTGACTTCGAGGTCGGGAGCCACCGAGTCGAGCGTCAGCGCCGCGATCAGCCCCGCGTCACCGCCGCCGACGACCGTCACCGTCTCGATGCGTTGTCCGTTCATGTGTGCGTGCTCCGTCGGGGCCACGCTCCGGACGCGCCGGCCACCCGTTCCGGGACCGCGCGGCCGCCGGAGCGGTCGGGCGGGCCGGGTGCGTGCGTCGACCCCGTCTGGTGGCGGGGACTACACCGCCTGCCGGTAATAGTCGTTCGCCCACGGAACCCCCGTCCCCCGTCACAGCCGCGTTATCACTTCCGAGAGCGACCCGGCGACCGCGTCCACCCGGCGGGCGAGCGTCGGGTCCGGCTCCCCGTCCGTACAGACGAGCACGGCCCGGTCGGCCCGCTCGAACGCGAGCCGGTCGTTGACGTAGTCGCCGACCATCACGACCGGGCCGCCGTTGCGCTCCCGGAGCGCCGCGACCGTCTCCGCCTTCCCGTCCGGCGACTGATAGGCGTGGACGTTCGCCGGGGCGATCCCGACCTGCGCGGCGACCGATTCGAGGACGCCCGCCGCGTCGCCGGAGACGAGGTGGACGTCGAACCCCCGGTCGCGGAGCGCCTCGACGATCGACCGGGCTTCGGCTCTCGGAACCGAGGCGTAGGCGAACCCCCGGTGGACCCGCCCGGGGTCGAGTTCGACGACCAGCTGGACGCCGATCGGCGGGTCGTCCTGTCCGTGCTCGTCGGCGACCCGGTCGCGGAGCCGCCTCACGGCCTCGAACAGCGGCCGTGCGGGGGCGACACCGTCGGCGAGCGTCGCCCGCCGGGCCTCGGCCTCCGTGATCTCCACGTTCGAGAGCGCGAGGTGGATCGGCGCGTCCGCGTCGGCGAGGACCCGCCCGAGCGGCGCGTCGGTGTCGAGAACCGCGAACCCGTCGAGCGCGACGTTGACGAGCACGACCGGCCGGTCGACCCCGACCGCGGGGACGGGACAGTCGAGGTCGACATCGTCGAGGTAGCCCACCGTCTCGACGATGGCGTCGCTCACGGTGCCCGAGTTGTCGAGGGCGACCACGCCCCGGTAGGTCGGGGCGTCCGCTCTCCCCCCCTCATCCCCGCCCGGTCCCTGCTCCTGGCCCGGCGTCATGACTCGGGACGGAAGTGACAGGCGAGACAGCGCCACTCCGCGTCCTCGCTCTCGGGGTCCTCGCGTTCACAGCGGGCCCGGTCCTCGGCCGAGAGGTCGTCGTACAGGTGACACCGCGGGTGGAAGTTGCAGCCGCTCGGCGGGTCCGACGGGTCCGGCGGCGACCCCTCCAGGCGGATCCGCCGATCCGTCGAAGGGTCCGCCGTCACCCGCGGGATGCTCGACAGCAGCGCCTCCGTGTAGGGGTGTTGCGGGTCGTCGAACACCTCGTCGACCCCGCCGAGTTCGACGATCCGCCCGAGGTACATCACGGCCACGCGGTCGGCGATCTGCCGGACGACGCTCATGTCGTGGGTGATGACGAGGTAGGTGAGCCCGAACTCGGCCTGGAGGTCCGCGAGCAGTTCGAGTATCTGTGCCTGGATGGAGACGTCGAGCGCCGAGACGGGTTCGTCGGCGACGACCAGCGAGGGGTTGAGTGCGAGCGCCCGCGCGATGCCCACCCGCTGGCGCTGGCCACCCGAGAGTTCGTGGGGGAACGCCCGGTAGTACTGGTCGGGCTCGAGCCCGACTGTGTCGAGCAGGTCCCGGACGTACGACTCGCGGTCCTCGCTCCGTTCGCCGTGGATGACGAGCGGCTCGGCGACGATCCGCCCGACGGTCATCCGCTCGTTCAACGTCGAGAACGGGTCCTGGAACACCATCTGGACGTCCCGGCGGACCGACCGACCCGTCCGGTCGGAGAGCGACTCCCCGCGGAACCGCACCTCCCCGCCGGTCGCCTCGTTCAGCCCGACGAGCGTCTCCGCCATCGTCGATTTCCCACAGCCGGACTCCCCCACCACCGCGAGCGTCTCCCCCGGGAAGAGCTCGAAGCTCACGCCGTCGACGGCCTTCACCTCGCCGACCCGTCGACCGAGTACCCCGGAGGTCACCGGGTAGTACTTCCGCAGGTCACGGACCGAGAGGAGCGGTTCGGAGCCGTCCCGGCCCGGCACCCCCGCCGGCTCCCGCCACGCCCCGTCCACCGTGGAGCCGTCGACGGTCCCGTCCCGCCGTCCGTCCCGAGCCGCCCGCCGGTCGGCCCCCGAACCGTCCCGGTCGCCACCGGACTCGTCCCCCCGCTCGCTCATCGCGTCACCTCCCAGCCCCGCACCTCGCCCTCGTCGCCGTAGTCGGCCTCGCCCGCGTAGGCGTCGGTGTAGACGTGACAGGTCGCCGTGTGACCCTCGCCGAAGTCTATCGGCGGCGGGCGCTCGGCGTCACAGAGCCCCGCGTCGGCGACCGGACACCGTGGGTGGAACCGGCAGCCCGCCGGCGGCGAACCGAGGTTCGGGGGCGACCCCGGGATGGCCGAGAGCGACTTCCGCCGGTCCACGTCGGGGATGCTCTCGAGGAACGACCGCGTGTAGGGGTGCCGCGGCTCCTCGAGTATCTGCCGCCGGGTGCCCCGCTCGATGATCCGACCGGCGTACATCACCAGTATCCGCTCGCAGACCTGCGAGACGACCCCGAGGTCGTGGCTGATGAGGATCAGCGCCATCTCCCGCTCCTCGATGAGCCGGCGGAACAGGTCGATTATCTGCGCCTGGATGGAGACGTCGAGCCCCGTCGTCGGTTCGTCGGCGATCAGCAGTTCGGGCTCGCCGGCGAGCGACATCGCGATCATCGCCCGCTGGGCCATCCCGCCCGAGTACTCGTGGGGGTAGGCGTCGAGGTTCGACTCCGGGTTGGGGAGCCCCACCTCCGCGAGCAGGTCCCGTGCCTCCTCGCGGGCGGCCCGCTTCGAGAGATCCCTATGAGCACGGACCGCCTCGACGATCTG
>JBEPXB010000368.1:0-3995 GCA_041642135.1 Halobacteriales archaeon
CCGGTCGGTCGCCGCGAGCATGAGGTTCTGTGCGGCCCGGCCGCAGTCGAAGACGTTGTGCTCGTGGCGGTAGCGGGTGTCGCTCTCGTCGACCGCGATCACGATCCCCAGGGGCGCGTTCCGGAGCGGGGTCGTGTACGACCCGAACGTCGCGAGCCCGTCCTTCCGATCCGGGTCGGTCACGGCGACGAACGTCCACGGCTGGCGGTTGTGGCCGCTCCCGGCCCGACGGGCGGCGTCGATCACCGCCTCGACGGTCGAGCGGTCGATACGTCGATCCTCGAACTCCCGCGTCGCGCGGTCGTGACGGATGCACTCTGTGAGTTCCATGGGTGCCCGCCGACTCCGCTCGACTTCAAGCCACCGGGCCACCGGCGAAAACCGACCGGCTCTATAGGACGATCTGGGCCGGGCCGAGCGCGTCGTAGCTCGGCTTGTCCGCGGTGATCTCGACCGCCTCCTCGAACGACCCGAGACCGTCGAGTTCGTGGGTGAGGAACTCCTCGACCGAGACGCGGCCCTCCGCGACGAGTCGCGGTGCGAGGGTCCCGGTGTGGGTGTTCGGGCCGAGCTGCCAGGCGCCGAACCGGGGGTTCACCCACGTGACGCTCTTCTTTCTGAGTGTTCGCGGGTCGAGGGTGAGTTCCTCGACCACGATGCCGACCTGGCCGACGGTCCCTCCCGAGCGGACCATGGAGAACGCCTGTGCGAGCGGCTCGTCGCCCGCCGTCGCGTGGGACTGCTCGCCGCCGACCGCCTCGAAGACCACGTCCGCGCCGATGCCGCCCGTCGCCGCCTCGACCGCCTCGACGGGATCGGTCTCGCGAGCGTCGACCGGCTCCATCCCCCGGTCGGCGGCGTACTCGAGCTTCGTCGGGTCGACGTCGACCGCGACGACCCGGCTCGCGCCCTGTTCGAGCGCCAGCTGGCCGCACTGGTAGCCCATCACGCCACAGCCGACCACGGCGACCTCGTCGCCCGTCTCGATGCCGGCGTCCTCGACGCACATGAGCGCGCTGGCGAGCGGCTGCATCGCCGCGCCCTCCGCATCGGAGACCGCGTCGGGCAGTCGCGCGAGCGGCTCGCCGGGGAGGGCGACGTACTCCGCGAGCGCCCCCGGTCGGCCCATCCCGATGGTCTCCTTGTCGGCACAGAGCTGCCGGTAGCCGGCCTCGCAGTAGGCACACGCGTCGCAGGCGATCTTCGCCGGCGCGTACACCCGGTCGCCCACTTCCAGTCCGTCGACCCCGGAACCGGCTTCGACGACGGTCCCGCAGAACTCGTGGCCGAACACGAGGCCGTCGCCGGAGTCGATGGCCTCCCTCACGAGCGCGTAGCCGCCGATCTCGTGGCCCCGGTAGATCTGGCACTCCGTGACGCTCAACTGAACGCGGGCGACCTCGATCAGTACCTCGTCGTCCCCGGGTTCCGGCCGTGGGACGTCGACGACGGTGCTCTCTCCGAAGTCCGTACAGCGGACGGCCTGCATACCCCCCGGTCGCCGGTCGCCGTGTTAACTGTTGGCCCGATCAGAGCCGCCCTCCCACGGCCGCCGCGAACTCCTCGGTCGAGGCCGAGCCGCCCTGGTCGGGCGTGAGCGGCCCGCCGGCCGCGTACACCGCTTCGACCGCGGTCCGGAGCCGGTCGGCGGCCGCGTCGAGCCCCTGGTGTTCGAGCAGCATCACCGCCGAGAGCATCGTCGCGGTGGGGTTGATCACTCCCTGGCCGACGATGTCCGGAGCGGAGCCGTGGACCGGTTCGAAGTAGGCGACCTCCTCGTTGTAGCACCCGCTGGGCGCGACCCCGAGGCCGCCGGTCGTTCCCGCCGCGCCGTCCGAGAGCAGGTCGCCGGCGAAGTTCGGCGTCACGATAACGTCGAACCGGCCCGGGTCGGTGACGAGCCGCTGGGCGACGTCGTCGGTGTGGAGGTGCTCGTAGTCGAGGCGGTCGTGATCCCGCACTGCGGCCTCGACGTGCTCGTCGAACAGCCCGTCCGTTCGAACGAGCACGTTCGACTTCGAGGCGCAGGTGACCGACACCCGGTCGCGGTCGGGAAACCACTCGGCGGCGAGGTCGGCCGCGAGCCGGCCGAACCGCTCGGTGTGCCGCTCGCTCGCGACGCGGATGGCGTACGCCCCCTCGCCGAGGTCGGTCAGCGAACGGCCGTCCATCCCCCTGATGTCGGGTGCCTGCCTGGCCAGGTCCGGAAGGTCGCCCTCCGCCCGGAAGTAGATCCCCTCGAGGTTCTCCCGGATAATGAGGTAGTCGATGTCGTCGGGGTCGGTGAGAGGGGTCTTCGCGCCCTCGAAGTGGCGGATCGGCCGGAGGTTCGCGGGCATCCCACCGCCGTACTCCCGTCGCAGGTACCACAGCAGGGCGGTGTGGACCTCGTTGCAGGAGCCGAACAGCACGGTATCGGCCTCGTCGATGGCCGCCACGAACTCCTCTGGGACTTCCCAGTCGAGGAGCTCGGCCTCGTGGCCCTCGGCGGTACGGACGTCGAGTTCGAGGTCGGCGTCGAGTTCGCGGAGCACACCGACGGTCGCGTGTACGGCCGTCGCGGCCGCGTCGTCACCCGGGAAGACACAGATGCGTGTCGACATGCCACCCACCTCCGACCGTGGGGATATAGCGGTTGTGCCGGGCCGGTGGTGGGTGTACGGACGGCTGTCGATGAAGCATCGGGTGGGACTGAAAGGGGCCGCCGGTTCGAGGAAGGCGGACGACGCACCCCCGACTCGAACCGGCGGGGGCTTTCGAGGTGTTTCCGCTTCGACCACCAGCAGTTTCAGGGAACACCTCGAAAGCCCCCGACCGATACGCTCCCGCGGCTCGTTGCGGTCCTCGTCTCGTTCGCTTCGCTCACTCGGCTGCGGTCCTTACGTCGCCGGGGTTCGCGTATCGGTCGGCCCCTTTCATACGGTCGTGCGTAATTCTTTGCCGCCTCACGGCCCCTCGTTCCGTCCCACCGGTCTCGAGACACCGATCGTCCTGAAGATCGCTGAAAGTGGTTACGCACGACCGTATCAGTCCCACCCGATGTCCGACGCAGGAGTCGACCCCGAACACCGGACGACGGCCCACTGGTTCTATACCGGGTGCCGTCGTCTCCGGTCACGCCCATGAGCCGGAGTACCACCTACGCGCCGTACATGCGCCGGGACGAACTGATGGAACAGGTCGATGCGGGGGCCGTGGCGGTCGTCCCTACCGGGTCGCTCGAACAGCACGGCCCGCACCTCCCGGTCGGCACCGACAGTCTCCTCGCGGAGGCCGTCGTCCGCGAGGGGGTCGATCTCGCCACGGAGGCAGGAACCCCCGCGGTGGCGTTCCCGGCCATCTGGACGGGGTTCTCGCCACACCACGTCCCGCTGGGGGCGACCGTGAGCCTTTCGAAAGAGACGCTGATCGCGCTGCTCGACGACGTCTGCTCGTCGCTGCTGGAGATGGGGTTCGACCGGGTCCTCCTCGTGAACGGTCACGGCGGCAACCGACCGGCCGTCTCGCTCGTCGCGGGCGACATCGGGACTCGCCAGGACGAGGCCGACGTCGCCGAGATCAACTACAACGCGCTCGCCCGGGAGCGCTTCGAGGAGCTCCGGTCGGGCGAGGCCGGCAGCGCCTACCACGCCGGGGAGTTCGAGACGTCGCTGATGCTCCACCTGTACGGGGAGCACGTCGACGCCGATGCGGCAAGCGACGACCACGAGGACCCACCGACCGAGTTCTCCCCGCGGGGGATGTTTGCGGGCGGGCCGCTCGGGATGCGTCGCACGTACGACTTCCTGACCGAGGACGGCGTCCGCGGGGAGCCCACCCTGGGGACCGCCGAGGTCGGCGAGGCGCTGTTCGAGGCCGCGACCGAGGGACTGGCGGACGTGATCGCGGCCGTACGGTCGCTCGAGCGCGAGCGTCGGCAGGACCCTCCGGTCGAGTGAGCGGCGGACGGCGGGGAACGAGCACGGTAATGCGAACGGGAGCACGGACTACTGCGG
>JBEPXB010000369.1:0-3985 GCA_041642135.1 Halobacteriales archaeon
CCATGGTGTTCCAGGACCCCCTGACGAGCCTGAACCCGGTCTACACCGTCGGCAACCAGATCCGGGAGGCGCTGCGGCTCCACCAGAACGTCCGCGGGAAGGCCGCCCGCGACGAGGCCGTCAGGCTGCTCGAGGCGGTCCAGATACCCGACGCCCGCCGCCGGGTCGACGAGTACCCCCACCAGTTCTCCGGAGGGATGCGCCAGCGCGCGGTGATCGCGATGGCGCTGGCCTGCGAGCCCGAACTGCTGATCTGCGACGAGCCGACGACCGCGCTCGACGTGACCATCCAGGCGCAGATCCTCGACCTGCTCGACGAGCTCCAGCGCGAGCAGGACCTCGCGATCATGTTCATCACCCACGACATGGGTGTCATCGCCGAGATCTCCGACCGCGTGAACGTGATGTACGCGGGCGAGATCGTCGAGAGCGCGCCCGTCGAGGAGCTGTTCGCGAACCCGAAACACCCCTACACACGGGGGCTGCTCGCCTCGATCCCGGGCGAGAACGTCGGCGCCGACCGGCTCTCGACCATCGAGGGGGACGTCCCGACGCCGAACGAACCGCCGACGTACTGCCGGTTCGCCCCCCGGTGTCCGGAGGCGTTCGAGGCCTGCGAGGCGGTCCACCCGCAGTCGGTGAACGTCAGCGGGTCGGAGATCGACCACACCGCGGCCTGCCTGCTCTACCCCGAGCACCGCACCCGCGAGGACGCGGTGTCGTACCACCGGGCGCTCGGCGAGGGCGAGGACGGTAGCGGGGGTGAGTCCCGGTGAGCGACGCGAGCGAGCCCGCGAGCGGACTCGGGACCCCGAGTGGGGCCGAGGAGGGGTCCGTGAGCGACGCGGAAGCGGGCGCCGACCGGCTCGTCGAGGTGAACGGCCTGAAGACCTACTACGAGTCCGGGGGACTGTTCGACTCGAACCCGGTGAAGGCGGTCGACGGCGTCGACCTCCACATCGAGCGCGGCGAGACGCTCGGGCTGGTCGGGGAATCCGGCTGCGGGAAGACCACGCTGGGCCGGACGCTCGTCCAGCTCGAGGACGCCACCGACGGCGAGGTGCTGTTCGACGGGCGCGACGTCACGAAGCTCCGGGGGGCCGAACTCAAGGAGTGGCGCAAGAACGCCCAGATGGTGTTCCAGGACCCGGAGTCCAGCCTCAACGACCGGATGACCGTCGGGGAGATCATCCGCGAGCCGCTCGACGTCCACGGGGTCGGCACGCCCCGCGAGCGCCGCGACCAGGTCCGGGAGCTCCTGCGTACCGTCGGCCTCCAGGAGGAGCACTACTACCGCTACCCCCACCAGTTCTCGGGCGGCCAGCGCCAGCGGATCGGCATCGCCCGCGCGCTCGCGCTCGAACCCGAGTTCGTCGTCCTCGACGAACCGGTAAGCGCGCTCGACGTCTCGGTGCAGGCGAAGGTCCTCAATCTCCTCGAGGACCTCCAGGCGGAGTTCGACCTGACCTACCTGTTCATCGCCCACGACCTCTCCGTGGTTCGACATATCTGCGACCGCGTCGCGGTGATGTACCTCGGGCACGTCATGGAGGTCGGCGAGACCGAGGAGCTGTTCGAGAACCCCAAAAACCCGTACACGTACTCGCTTCTCTCGGCGATCCCGGACACGGACCCGACGGCGGAGAAGCGCCGGGTGACGCTGCGGGGGACGCCCCCGAGCCCGCGGTTCCCGCCGGCGGGCTGTCCGTTCGCGACGCGGTGTCCGGTGAAGATCCGCCCGCCCGCCCACCGGGACGTCGACGACGACGTCTGGGAGGGGATCGAACTGTTCCGCGACGTCCTCCGCGAGCGTCAGCGGGCCGAGAAGTCCCTCGCCGAGCGGGCCCGCGAGGTGCTCGGGCTGGAGACGCGGTTCTCGGACGTCGACGAGATCCTGGGCGAGATATTCGACGGAACGCCCGGTCGGTCGGCGCCCGCGGGGGAGGCGGCCGGAAACGAGGACCCGCTGTCGTCGCTTCCCGACTCGGTCCGGCCGACGGTACAGGAGGCGGTCGAGGCGGCCCGCGCGGGCGACGAGCCGCGGGCCCGCGAGGTGCTGCGGGCGGAGTTCGGGAGCGACTGCGACGGACGGAAGCCCGACCACAACCCGGTGTCCGAGACCGGCCGGGTGAGCCTCTGTCACCGTCACCTCGACGAGCACGAGGAGCCCGAGCCGGTGTTCGAGCGGCTGCTCGGCGGGGTTCCGGGCGAGCGCCGGGGCGCGGGTGGCGACGCCGGCGCGCCCGCCGACGTCGACGACTGACCGTGAGCCTCGGCGCGGGCGTCGACGGCGCGGGCGACGACTCCCCCGGAGTCTCCACCCCACGGAAGCTGCTCGACACGCTGGCGTACGCGGTCGTCCTGAGCGTCCTCGTGTTCCTGGCGACGACGGCGGTGAGCTTCGCGCTCGGCGGTCGCTGGGGCGGCGTGAAGTACCTCCTGTTCGTCCTCGGGTTCCTCGGCCTCGGGGCGGGCGCGTTCTTCCTCCGCCCCACGCCACCGTGGCGCGACGAACCCCTCGTCCGGCGGACGGGACAGACCCCGTTCGAGCGGTTCGTCCGCCGGCTGCTCGGGAGCTACGCGCTCGACCCCGACCAGCAGTACCCCGCCGCCGCCCGCGTGCTCGTGGCGGGGGTCATCCTCCTGGCCGTCTCGTTCGTCATGGAGACCGTGTTCGGGGTCGTGATCTGATACGGTCGTGCGTAACGATTTATCGGTGAGCGTCCGGGCGGGGGCGGCGCTCACCGGTAGAAGACGACAACCGTCCGTATCAGTAGCCGCCCGCGTCGTCGAAACACCGACCGCACTTGGTGGTACTCGTCGCATCGGTCGTCGACTCGATCGCGGCGACGACCCTGAGGTGGTCGTGGGAGACGTGGTAGGTCGCCCCGCATTCGGTCTGGAAGTCCGAGCTCCCCGTCTCGTGCTTGTGGATCGTGTTCGTGGCCTCGTTCAGAACGCCGTTCATGCTTCGAGTTAACATACGCCACGCTAATCCATCCACGGCATGACTCACGAGGGTGTTTTGACTCCTCCCGGGCTCGGCTCGGCAGTCGGCGACTCCGCCCGCCCTCGCTCGACCCGCTCTGAAAAGGGTTTCAAGGCTGGCCACCCAACCCGGGAGGAAGGATGCCCGAGACAGGCGAGGACGAGGTCGACTACGCCGAGCGCGCCGCCGCGAAGTCCCAGGTCACGAAGGACGCGTGGGAGGCGACCATCGAGGACATGTACGCGATGGAGGAGGAGCTCGAGGAGCAGGGGTGGGCGGTGGCGGCCATCGGCGCCGGCCACACGGCCCCGGAGAGCCCGCGTGCCGAGCCGGAGGGTCGGTTCGGGCTCACCTACACCATCCCGGACAACTACGCCGAGGCGTTCCGCGAGGCGTTCCGCGAGGACGGCTTCGAACGGTACGAGGTCTACCGCGGGGAGCAAGAGGGGACCGCGTTCCAGGTGACGGCGCTCTACGACGAGGAGACGGGGACGGCGATCCTCCTCGCGGGGGCGTACGAACTCCGGCACGCGAACCCGCTGATCGCGACGGCGATGAAGACCGGCGAGATGTACTCGCACGTCCGTCTACTCGACGGGACTCACCTCGGGAGCTTCCAGCACGAGGACTACGAGCTGTTCTTCCCCGACGCCGACCGCCGGATGAACGAGGTGACCGAGGAGATGGAGAAGGCGATGGGGATGGTCGAGGGCGACGCCGACGCCGAGACGGTGCGACAGATGTCCGGCGACGAACCGGAACCGAACGCGAACGCCCGGGTCGGCATCGACGCCGACCCCTCCGCGGCGGAGGTCGAGGCCGGGCGGGCCGCCGCAGAGGCCCGCGAGAGCGAGGACGACGGGGAGGAAGGGGCGGACGAGTAGGTGGAGAACGGGGAGTGTCCTTGGCCGGGATCTCTCTCTCTCCCTTGTCGGGTTCCGGTCGGCGGGTTCGACGCCTGCTCCCCGCTCCGGGACGAATGGGGGCGTGTTCGAC
>JBEPXB010000370.1:0-3982 GCA_041642135.1 Halobacteriales archaeon
CTTCGAGTGAGAGCCATCGTCCGTTCTCGCGTCGACCCGCGTGGCTCGCGCGTTCCCGCGCCGATTCGCAGCGACCACAAGACGTTCAACCGGCCGTCCGCAACGCCGACGCGCACCCAGGCCGCACGCCACGGACTGGGGTTCCGCGCCCGTCTCGCCCTTGGCGTGGCCGTCGTCCTCGGGTACACCGCCCTGTTCGCGGCGGTCCCCGCCTGGCTGTGGGGCCGGTACGCCGGCTCCGGGTTCCCGCGGGTCGGGGCGGCGCTCCTCGCCGGGGCGCTGCTGGTCGCCCAGTTCCTCTACGGACGGCCGCGCCGATCCGGGGAACGTTCTGGCCACCGTGGCGGTCGCGCTTCCCCTCGGGCTGCTGAGCGTCGCGGTCTACCGCGTCTTCGCCCGATACCGAGAGTTCGCGGCCGATCGCGCCGCCGCCCGCCTCGTCTCGCCGGGGCCCCTGGCGAGCGCGCTCCGGGCCGCGGACGGACGGATCGCCGACCTGCCGAGGCGGGACCTCCGGACCGCCGAGGGGCTGGCCGCGGTCTCCTTCCTACCCTACGGGTTCGACCACTCGCCGGTCCGGGGCGGCGGCCCCGGGGACCGGGAGACCGACTGGAGTTCGGCGTCCGGCATCGAGGCCATCTACGACCAGCCGATGCGTGACCGCGAGCCCGACACCGGGGACTCCGGCCCGGCCGACCCGCCGCTCCCGCGGTCGCATCCCGACACGCGCGAGCGGATACGCAGGCTGGAGTCGATGGCGGCCGAGGCGGAGGGACGGGAGTAGCCGAGCGGGGTCGGAGTCCTCAGGTATGGACGAGACGGGACGGCGTCAGGACGCGACGACGGGGCTACTCCCCACCGGCGAGGCGTTCGCGGTGCTCCTCGAGGAGTCGCTCGGCGTGTTCGCGGTTGTTCGCGACCTGCCAGCGGACGCGGGGGGCGTCGCGGTAGGCGAGCGCCTCCTTCAGTTCGTCCCGGAGCGGACCGGCGTCGACGGCGATGATCTCCCCCTCGTCGTCGCCGAGTTCGTACACGCCGTAGCGGTCGGGGAGCTTCCCGATCGTCGCGCGTTCGAGCGGCTCCCAGCGCTTCGAGAGCGGCATCGATCAGGCCTCCTCCGGCCCGCCGGGCGTCGCGTCGTCCCCGGGCGTCTCGGTTTCCGCCGCATCCTCTTCGCTCTCGTCCTCGCTTCCTTCCGGTGCGACGATCTCGTAGGACGCCTCCCCCATCTCGTCCTCGACGAAGACGAAGACGCGGCCCATCGCCGTCTCCGGGTCGCCCCGTACCTCGACGCGGTACCCCTTGTTCGTTGCCTCCACCCCCGGGAAGAGGCTCTCGGTCTCCCCGCGGTCGACGATCACCCGCCCGACCCCGGAGTCCCGGAGGATGTCGTCGTGGGTCTTGCGGTCGTTGACGTAGACCATCACGCCCTCCGTCTCGGTGGGGTCGGTGACGAGGACGTGGACGTCCTTGCCGGGGGCGGAGGTGACCGACCCCTCGGCCTTCCGGGGGACGCCGTGGTAGAACACCGACCGGCCGTCGGTGTACTCGACCCGGACGCCGTCGGGGTCGAGTTCGATCGGAACGGTGTCCGGCGCGACGTCGTTCCGGAGGTTCTCGCTCATGACCGACGGTTGGGCCCGACGAGGCAAAAACACCGCCGTCACGGGACGGAAGGGCCCGGCCGCCGCGGGCGCGCAACCGCCACCGCTATGTAGCGCCCTGTCAGAGGACCATCCGATGCACGGCCGCGCAGCGGCGCCCGCCGCGGGGACCGTCCTGAACGCGCTCGCCACCGGCTTCGGCAGCGCCTTCGCCATCGACGCCCACACGACGGCGACGGTCGACCTCGACCGGTCGGGGACGGTGACCGGCGAGGTGGCCGGTGCCCCCGACGCGGACACGCGCCTGATAGAGCGCTGTGTCGAACTCGCGCTCGCCGAGTACGGGCCGGAGGCCCCGGACGCGCCTACGGGCGGATACGTCCGCACCGAGAGCGAGGTGCCGATGGCCGCCGGCCTGAAATCCTCCTCGGCGGCGGCGAACGCGACGACGTTCGCGGCGCTCGACGCGCTCGGGGTGCCGGTGGCCGACGACCCGAGCGGGGACGGCGCACGCGGGGAGACGCCCGTCGAGCGGGTCGACGCCTGCCGGCTCGGCGTCCGCGCGGCCCGCGACGCGGGCGTCACCGTCACGGGGGCGTTCGACGACGCCTCCGCATCGATGCTCGGGGGCGTCACCGTCACGGACAACACCGAGGACGAACTGCTGGCACACGACCCGGTGGACTGGGACGTCCTCGTCTGGACGCCCGACGAGCGGGCCTACACCGCCGACGCCGACGTCTCGAGGTGCGAGCGGGTCGCGCCCGTCGCCGACCTGGTCCGCGACGCGGCGCTCTCCGGCGACTACGCGCGGGCGATGACGGTCAACGGGTTCGCGTTCTGCGCGGCGCTGGGGTTCCCCGCCGAACCCATCGTCGAGGCGCTCCCCGACGCGGCGGGCGCCTCGCTCTCGGGGACCGGGCCGTCGTTCACTGCGGTCGGGGACCGCGAGGTGCTGGAGCGGGTGCGGGACGACTGGAGCCAACGGGATGGACACACATGGCTGACGACGACACACAACGAGGGAGCACGGACGACATGAGCGAGCGAGCGACGCCGGGGGTCGAGGAGATGAGCCTCGACGAACTCCGCGAGGAGATACAGACCATCGACCGCGAGATCGTCGAACTCATCGCCCAGCGGACCTACGTCGCCGAGACGATCGCCGCCGTCAAGCGCGAGGAGGGGCTTCCGACGACCGACGAGCGGCAGGAGCAGGCCGTGATGGACCGCGCGGGCGAGAACGCCCGCCGGTTCGACGTCGACGACAACCTCGTGAAGGTCATCTTCCGGCTGCTCATCGAGTTGAACAAAGTGGAGCAAAGAGAGAACCGCTGAGCGGAGGCGGCTTAGTTCACGCTCTTCGAGAGTTCTGCCCCAGCTTTGAACTTCACCGTATCAGAGGTGTTTGCCTCTGTGAAGTGAACAAGTCGTCCCTGCTGAGCAATCACCACAGGAACATCGTTCGTTCCCTCCTCTTGCCGCGTCTCTCGCCCCGGTCGCTTCCGAAGGATAATGTCTTCACCATCTGCTGCTGAAAGCACACCTTCAGCAACTGCGTCCGATACCGCTCCATCGAACAACCGAGCTCCTCGTCGCTCTCGGTCTCCCGAGAGGTAACGGGCCATCACATCACCGTACCCATCACCATCCAAATCACCAGTGCCAACACCGATGACTTCCGTCGGCCCCGCGACAGCCATGAGTGTGACCGAGTTCTCGTAGAGACTGCCGTCGTCGATGACCCATCCACCCGAGTAGATGTACTGGTCAGTATTTTTACACCGGCGCACGTACAACAACGCAGGGAACGGCGACGGACAGTCCGGTGGCGCGACCATAACCGGACACACAAGCGTTGACGTAACCGCGCTCTCACCACTTTCAGAGCCCCACTCATCGAAGTCAGCGGGTTCGGGAGCCGCCCCATCAGCACTGAC
Source organism: Halobacteriales archaeon (assembly GCA_041642135.1). Lineage (GTDB taxonomy): Archaea > Halobacteriota > Halobacteria > Halobacteriales > Haloarculaceae > Salinirubellus. The sequence continues at coordinate 3,545 of JBEPXB010000370.1, forward strand.
CGCGAGAGTGGGTGTCGTCTCCGTGGTCTGTGGCGGGTCGTTCTGTACGGTGACAGTGATTGTCCCGTTATTGCCTGATGCTTCGAGGTGAATGCCCGTGTCGACCGGTCCGGAGACGGCAGAGAGGAACGCATCCGAGTTGTACAGCGCATTATCGTCGGCCATGAGGCCCCTGTTAAGGACGTTTTCACCGCCGACTGCGTCTCCTTGGTAAATCGGGCTGGAATTGTTGTTTTCGTTGGAAACCCTGTTGTCCCCCCACGTGTAGACGTGCCCATCGTCATCGGCTCTGCCAGTTACGTACTCGATGATGCGGCGAGGCGTGAGTTCGTCGACGAGCGCGACGTTCCCAGCGGAGAGACGAGCGTCAGGGACCGCGATGGTGAACTGCTCGCTGAGTATGGGTTCGCCAGCGAGGTACTCGTAGAGTGCAACGAT
>JBEPXB010000371.1:0-3969 GCA_041642135.1 Halobacteriales archaeon
CCCGCGCCCGTTCCCTCCTCCATTGTTCCCGCCACCGCCGCCTCCGGAGTTCCCGCCACCACCGCCGCCGTTGCCGGGGTGCTCGTCTCCGTTGCCCAGTCGTCTGCTCGCCGGCGTCTCGGTCGGTGTTGGCGTCTCGGTCGGTGTGGCGACGGCGGTCGCCGTGGCCGTCGCCGTGGCAGTGGCGGTCAGCCCCTCGGCCGAACCCGATTCGACTACTGGCGTTCCGCCGTACCCGAACCCGGACGTCTCGGGCTCGGCCGACGAGTCACTTCGCACGGGAGGATCCGCGTCGTCGGCGTCGGTATCGTCCGACAGTTGGAACCACGTCCCCGTCCCCGCGGCGGCAGTACCGGTCAGTGCTATGAACGTCCGTCGAGAGAGCTTACGCTCCTCGGATGCATCCCTTCCCCAACCCATCGTTTGCGATTGCATCTCCGAGAGGAAGCCTACTTAACATTCTGTGTTCCTCATAATTCGAGCTGAAAATTACTCGATCTGCTGAATAACCACCAGACTGAACAGTGATATAGATATCGACGTTATAGACAAGAAAAATATACTTTGTCGCCGTTCGACGACAGTCCGACGCTCGACGAGCGGCCGTGGTGCCGAGTCACCGGGTCGGTCGGGACCACTGCTCTACGGACGAGTTCACCCGGAGGGCGGTCGAGCCGCTGTACGACCGCGCGGTGGTCCAGAAAAGGGATGGGGACGATACAGGCCGGGAGATCAGTCAGACCGCGTCGGTGTTGTACGACAGCAGGTCCGAGTCGTCCTCCCAGTAGGTGGTCGCCAGGTTCTCTCGGTGCCGGTAGACCCGCTCGACCCGCCGCGCGATCCGGTCCCAGTCGTACGGTCGGGCCGCGGCCCGGCAGTCGGCGGCGTCGAGGCCACGCGCCCGTTCGATGCCCGCCGCGAGCGAGGCCGGCGTCGCCTCGCAGACCGCACCGGTGACGCCGTCGGTCACGAGGTCGCGCGCGGCGTTCTGCGGGTGATCGAGCGTGACGACGGGTGTCCCGCAGGCGAGCGCCTCGAGCGCCGTGATCCCGAACCCCTCGCGCCGGGAGGGCAACACGAAGCTGTCGGCGGCCTTCATCGCCCCGAGCACGTCCTCGTAGGAGTCGAGGAACCCCGGCATCGAGACCTCCACACCGAGTTCGTCCGCCCGACGCCTCACGGCCTCGTACTCGGGGCCTTCACCGACGAGGGTCGCGTTGACCGGCCGGTCGAGTTCGGCCAGCGCCTCGACCACGAGCCGCGGGTTCTTCTCCTTGATGAATCGACCGACGAACAGCACGTCCAGCGGTTCCTCGGCCGGCTGGACCGCCTCGACCGTCTCGAGGGAGATGCCGTTCGGGACGAGCGCGGCGTCGTGGACGCCGATCTCCGCGAGGTCGCGGCTGGTCCGTTCGGAGACCGCGATGTGGGCGTCCGGCAGCCGGCTCGTGAGCCGCTCGACGAGCCGGCCGGCGATCCCGAGCCGACCGAGGTACTCGTACCAGTACTCGTCCCACACCTCGTGCCAGGTGAGGAACATCGTCGAGTCGTCGAGCACGGAGGCGAGCTTCGCCGAGAACGCCGGGAAGTACGGGAACTCCTGACAGTCGACGACGTCGAACTCCTCGCGGGCGAGCGGCCGGGCGACCTTCCCCGCGAACGACAGCGCCTCGGGGATCGAGCGACGGCCGTCGGTGTAGAGGTCCGCCGGCGGGTCGTCGACCCCGTGGAGGGTGACGCCGGACTCCTCGCGGACCGCGGGCCCGTCCCAGTACTTGAGCCCGAACCAGTGGACGTCGTGCTCGTCGGCGAGCCGGGTCGAGAGCTCCCAGAGCCGCTTCTCGACCCCACCCGTCACCCACGGGTGGACGGCGTCGTAGACGTAGGCGATGCGCACGTCAGCTCACCCCGTCTCCTCGTCGGCGGTCACTCTCGGGTCCGAGTAGCTCCTCGCGTCCGAGAGGGCGCTCAGATGGAACGAGGCGAAGACCGTCTCGACCCCGAGGACCACCAGCGTGAACGCGACCATGTTCACCGCCCCGAACGGGACGGCGCCGAAGCCGCTCGTGACCCACCCGTACAGCAGGTAGGCCCCGTAGACGGCACCGGCACCGAACAGGACCAGCCCGAACGTCGCGCCCCCTTCGAGGCTGAAGCTCTCCTGTATCCACCGCGTCAGCGGGTCGGTCGGCTTCCGGATGGGGTCGGCGGCCACGGTCGAGAACAGCGCGAGTATCGCGGTCTGGTAGCCGACGACCACGAGCAGGCTCCCGGCGATCATCGTGTGGATGCCGAAAGTCGCGCCGCCCGGACTGAAACCGAACGCGGACAGCCCCATCAGCAGCGAGCCCAGGAGGAGCATCAGGGCCCCCGGGACCGAGAAGAGGTAGCCCGGTGCGTTCATCAGCATGAACCGGACGTGTCGCCAGCCGTCGTGGAAGCTCTCGAGGGTCGCCTCCCCCTTGCGCTCGTGGTAGGTGATCGGCACCTCCGCGATGCGGAACCCGCGTGCGCTCGCGTCCATCACCATCTCGCTGGCGAACTCCATCCCGTCGGTCCGAAGGTCGAGCTCGTCCAGCAGGTCGGCCCGGAACACGCGGAAGCCGCTGTGGGCGTCCGAAACCCCGGCGCCGTAGAAGACGTTGAGGAACTTCGTCAGCAGCGGGTTCCCCACGTACTGGTGGAGCGGCGGCATCGCGCCCGGGAGGATCTCTCCCTCGAGACGGCTCCCCATGACCATGTCGGCCTCGCCGTCGAGTATCGGCTCGAACAGCCGCGGGAGTTCGGCGAAGTCGTACGTCGTGTCCGCGTCGCCCATCACGACGTACTCGCCCCGGACCCGGGCGAACGCGTAGCGGTACGCGTAACCGTAGCCCGGCCTGTCCGGCTCGATCACCCGAGCACCGCGTTCGCGGGCGATCTCCGGCGTTCGGTCGGACGAGGAGTCGCTCACGACGATCTCCGTCGGCAGTCCGAGCGCGGCCGCGCCCTGAATGATGCGGTCGATACACTCCTCTATCCCCTCCTCCTCGTTCATCGTCGGCATGACGACGCTCACCACCGGCGTGATGTCGTCGTCAGCGGTGACGAGGATACCCGCCCCGCTGGCGGAGGGCTCGTGGTCCCCAATGGAGGGCATCTCCGTGTCGGTGGCCACACTGTTTGTACTGGCGTGACCGCGTACGGGATGGGCAGTCGACCCCCACCCGTCCGCGATCGCGTCCCCACCCCCGTCGCTACGGGCCGTCGCCCCCTCGGGATCGAGGGAATCCCCACCGGTCTCGTCGCGCTCCCCGTTTCGCATGACTCACTTCTCGATCTCTACGTGAATAGTTAATAGCTTGTTACTACCCGGTGGCGAATTTTGCCGCCGATGAAACCGGAGCCTAACGGTGTTTTCAGAATCTGGAAATAACCCCATACAGCCCCCCTACCCCTCGTTTTATCGATCATGGAGTGGCAATAGTTGACATCGCGAGAGGGCAGAAGAACGCTACATTCAGTGCGGCACAACGGGTTGTTGTAGTCCGGCGCGCGCCGGAGCCCCACGGTGAGTGGGGACCGCCCGCCACCCGTCCGGACGGCTCCGTCGGGCCACGTCGGGCCGCGTTCGACCCGATCCGTTCGGTCCGGGTTCACCCCGAACTCCCCATCGTCTCGATCCGGAGTGTAACGTCGACGGTCACGCCCCGCCTGTCCGGGACCCCGTGGGTCCGGTGGACCTCGCAGACCACTCCCCGTTCGTCGACGAGCACACTCCCGGTCGTGTTCACCACCCCCGGGTACGGGTCGCCGCCGAGTACCAGCCAGACCGTCCCGGACTCGTCGTCGGTCGTCACGTTCGCGACCGCCGACCGGGAGACCGACAGGTACCACCGGAGGTACCGGTCGACCGCTCGTGCGTACGGGCCGCCGGAAACGGGGCCGGACGGACCGTCCCGGACGCGGACGTTCGTGTAGGACCCCTCG
>JBEPXB010000372.1:0-3952 GCA_041642135.1 Halobacteriales archaeon
CTCTGGGTCGAACAGCCGGGCGAACGCGCGGGGGTGCTTGACGCTCACGTCGACGTACTTCCGGAGCGTGGCGCCGGTCTTCGCGCTCCGGAGCCGCTCGTCGAACGAGAGCAGGTGGGCGGCCTCGCCGGCGTGCGCCGAGGCGAGCGCCGGGTGGTCGCCCGGCTTCTGCTCGACGCGGACGCGCCACCGTTGGACCTTCCTGCGCCAGTCGGCGGCCAGGCCGTCGTCGGCCAGTTCCCCGATCACCGTCTCGGCGTCGTCGAGAAGTTCGTCGGTCGCGACGATCTGGACCCACGAGTGTCGGCGGCAGTGGTCGAGCGCGTCGCGCGCGTCGCCGCCGCAGAGCAGGTCGGCGGCGAGCACGTCCGCGTCCGCGACGACGCGGGCGGGGTCGGGTGACCCGGCCGGTCGCTCGGACTCAGTCATCGGTACGCTCCCGGCGGTGGGAGAGTGCCTCGCGGACCGCTCCCTCGTCGGTCCCGTGTACCGCCCCTCGCTCGAACAGGTCGGCCCAGGTGGGGACGTCCCTGTCTCCCCCTTCGTCCTCGTTCGCGTCGTCCATGCAGGCCCACAGTTGCGAGGGGGATTAACGCCGGCGCTCGCGCGGCGTCGTTCACCCCCGAGGCCGGCCGGACGTTCATTCCCGGATCCGCTCGAGGAGCCACCACGCACCCGCGCCCGCGAGGAACGCGACGCCGACGTTGGCGAGCAGCGAGAGGGCACCGACCCCGAGGACGAGCCCCCGCCCGCTCCCCGAGACATCCGCGAGCGCGACCCGTCCGAGGCTGACGGCGACGACGAGCAGGAGCACCCCCAAAACAGCCGTCGGGAAGCCCGTCCAGAGTCCGGCGACGAGCGCCGCGCCGGCGTAGCCGACCCCGAGGATGACGTTCGCACCGCCGGTCCGGGCGCCGAAGGCGTGCTTGCCGGCGAGTCCCCCCGAGCCGTGGCACATCGGCGACCCGCCGAACGGGACGGCGAGGAGGTTCGTTGCGCCCATCGAGCGGGCGAGCTCGTCGGCGCTCACGTCCGCGCCGTAGAGGTCGTCCAGCAGGAGCGAGGTGGCGACGGCGGCGTTGCCGACGGTCATCGCGAGCTGTGCGGCCAGTCCGGAGAGCGCACCCCGAGTGAGGGTCGGATCGCCAGCGGGTAGCACCGAGAGCGACGGGACCGAGACCGTCGGCGTCCCGGTACGGAGGGCGACGACCGTCCCGGCGGCGAGGACGGCCAGCGCCGCGAGCCGGCGGTCGGCGAGCGCGGCGAGGAGCGCGATCCCGAGGCCCGCGGCGGCGACGACCGGGTCGGCGGCGGCGAGATCCAGTCCCGCGCGGGCGAGCAGGAGCGCGACGCCGAGCTGGACCCCACGGACGACCGGGCGGCCGACCGCCGCCCGGACCCGACCGACCAGTCCTGCGTGACCGGCCACCAGGAGGATCCCGCCGGCGAGCAGTCCGGCCGCGACCAGTTCGCCGTAGGTGAGCGTCCCGGCGATGGCGAGCCCCACGAGCGCCTTCATCGGCTCGACGGAGACGGGGAGGCCGTACCGGAGCCCCCAGACGACCTGGAAGACGCCGAACCCGAGGAGGACGTGCGCCAGCGAGGCGTCGGTGAGCGCCCCCAGGGCGACCACGAGCGGGATGACCGTAACCGAATCCCCTACCGCGCCGGTCAACTCGCCGAGCGAGAACTCGACGCCGCGCTCGCGGAACGTCGGGGCCGAGACACCCATCGGTCGGCGGTTTCGTGCGTGTGAACTTTACACTTTCCAGAAACCGAAACCGATCCCGCCGTCGTCTTGCGTAACTATTCGTAGTTACATCGTCCGGATGGCGACGGGATCCGGGACCGGCTCCGAGATGCTCAGTAGACCAGTTCGCCGGCGACGAACTGCCGGGTCCGGTCGTCGTCCGGGTCCTCGAACACCCGGTCGGCCGGACCCTGCTCGATGACGGTCCCGTCGAGGAGCACGGCGACCCGGTCGGCGATCCGTCCCGCCTGCTGCATGTCGTGTGTGGCGACGACGACGGCGATGTCCCGATCCCGGGCCGAAAGCACCGCCTCCTCGATGACGGCGGTGTTCCGCGGGTCGAGGTTCGAGGTCGGTTCGTCGAGCAGCAGGACGTCCGGGCCGACCGCGAGCGCACGGGCGAACGCGACCCGCTGTGCCTCCCCGGCCGAAAGCGACCGCGCCGGGCGGTCGACCTTCTCCTCGAGGCCGACCGTCTCGAGGGCGTCGAGTACCTCGGGTGGAACGGACGGTTCGCCCACCAGTCCGGAGAGCCACCGGCGGGCGCGTTCGGTCCACGAGCGGCGGACCGACAGCCCGTAGGCGGCGTTGTGCGCGACCGACGTCGAGAACAGCGAGCGGTCCTGGAAGACGAACCCGATACGCCGGCGGACCTCGAACCGCTCGCGGTCGGGAAGCGCCCAGACGTCCCGTCCCCCCGCGGTTATCCGCCCCGCGTCCGGCGGGTCGAACAGCGTGAGCAGGCGCAACAGCGTGGTCTTGCCCGTCCCCGAGGGGCCGATGACCGCGAGAACCTCGCCCGGTTCGGCCGCGAGCGAGACGCCCTCGACGACCGAATCGCTGTAGCCGTAACTGACGTTCTCGGCGGCGATCATACCCGGCCCCGTTCCCGGACGTAGTTGCCGAGCGCATTCACGCCCAGCGCGAGCGCCAGCAGCACCACCCCGAGCGCGATGCCGGTCTCGATGTTGCCCTTGCGGGCCTCGAGGGTGATGGCGGTCGTCAGCGTCCGGGTGAAGCTGACCTGTTCGCCGCTCTGCGTGTTCAGCGCGATGTTCCCCCCGACGATGAGGACGCTGCCGACCTCGCTTATCGCCCGGCCGAACCCCGCCAGTATCGCCGTCGTGATCCCGTAGCGGGCCTCGCGGATCACCGCGAACTGGACGTCGCGGCCGGTCCCGCCGGCGGCGAACGCCGCGTCCCGGAGCGACTGGTCGACGCCCTCGATGGCCGACAGCGAGACGCTGGCGATGACCGGCAGCGCGAGGACGAACTGCGAGACGATCATCGCCGTCGGGGTGAACAGGAGTTCGATCCCGCCGAACCGGAGCGGGCCGATCCCGAACCCGCCGCCGACCGGCCCGCTGTTCGAGAGGAGGATCAGTACCAGGAGCCCGACGACGACGCTCGGGAACCCCATCCCGGTGTTGATGACCGCCTCGACGACCCGTTTGCCGGGGAACTCCGTGAACCCGACGGCGACCGCGAGCGCGACCCCGGCGACGGTCGCGAGCGCGACCGCCGTGAGGCTCACGCGGAGGGTGACCTCGACGATGCTCAGCAGGTAGCCGAGCGAGAACTCCTCGAAGACCTGCGCCGGGACGAGCGCGAACACGGCGGTGGGTGACGTCAGGGCGCCTAAAAGCCCTCCGGGACCTGCTGGTCGACCCAGTGCTGGAACCGGAGGTCCTGCATCGACATCGAGGTACCCTCGTAGTCCCCGGGGACGTACTGGGCGAAGTCCGGCTCCTCGGCCAGCGCGTTCGGGAAGAACAGCTGGGAGCCGTTCGCGGTGTAGTCCGCGATGGCCTGCTGGCCGGCCGGGCTCGTCAGGAACGCGACGTACGCCATCGCCGCCTGGTAGTTGACGTTGTCGTGGACCGCGGGGTTGACCGGGATGACGCCGTAGGGGTTCTTGAGGATCTGGGGGCCGTCCTTCAGCGGTCCCTGGACGTGGATGACGAGGTCGATGTTGTCCTGGGTGGCGAGGAAGGTACCGCGGTCGGCGAGCGTGTAGCCGCCGGCCTGGTTCGCCTGCACCAGCGTGTCGCCCATCCCCTGGCCGGTCTCCTGGTACCACGAGCCGGACGGCTGGATGCCGGTCTCCTCCCAGATGTTCAGCTCCTTCGTGTTCGTCCCCGAGTCGTCGCCGCGGGAGAGGAACGTCGCTCCCTCCTCGGCGATGGTCGCGAACGCCTCCGT
>JBEPXB010000373.1:0-3948 GCA_041642135.1 Halobacteriales archaeon
TCGGTCGTCCCGCGGTGATCGCCGACCTGCTCGGGCCAGTCACCCGGCATATCCGGACGTCGCGGGCGCTCGGGGATGGATCTGTCTTCCGCTCGGGAGCACGGTGTCAGGTGAGGGGAAACAAGGACGGTATCCCGAGATGGTTTCGAAAGCCCCCTTTCAGTTTCACCCTTTCTTACATCCCGTCCCGGTAGACCACGTTCCCGTCCACCACCGTCATCGCCACGTCGACGTCGCCGATCCCGTCCGGTTCGATCTCCCACGGGGACTCCTCGAGGACGACCAGATCCGCGAGCTTGCCCCGCTCTACCGTCCCCATGCGGTCCTCGTCGAAGCCCGCGTACGCTCCACCGTAGGTGTACGCCCGGAGTGCCTCGGTGACGCCGAGCCGCTGTTCGGGCGCGGGTGCGGTGACCGCCTGCTCGACCCCGAACAGCGGGCCGAGCGGCATCGTGTCGCTCCCGAACGCGAGCGGGACGCCCGCCTCGAGGAGCGACCTGAAGGGGTTCGACTCGCGAGTCCGCTCCGCTCCCAGCCGCGTCTCGTAGAGCCCCCCCTCGCGAGCCCACTTGAGGAAGTTGGGCTGTACCGAGGCGACGACCCCCAGGTCGGCGAACCGCTCGACCAGCTCGTCGGTCAGTATCTCGGCGTGCTCGACTCGGTGGCGGGCTGCCACCGGGTCCTCGCACCCGGCGAACGCCTCGAGCGTTTCGACTATGGCCTCGTCGCCGATGGCGTGGGCGGTGAACTGGAAGCCGGCCTCCTCGGCGCGCTCGACCCACTCGCGGAGCTCCTCGGGAGCGACCACCCACGTCCCCCGGCCGCCGGAGTCGGCGTAGGGCTCGGAGAGCCTGGCGGTGCCGGAGCCGATAGAGCCGTCGGTGAACGACTTGATGGCGCCCGCGCGGACGAACTCGCTCCCGACGTTCGAGACGAGGCCCGCCTCGGTGGCGGCGTCGAGGTGGTCCGTCCAGTAGTTGATCCGGACCCGGAGGTCGAGTTCGTCCTCGCGGTCGAGTTCGCGGTAGACGCGCGGCGCGGGCGTCCCGCGGACCATGTCGTGGACGGCCGTGATACCGAGTTCGTGGGCGCGGTCCCGGGCCGCCTCGAGGAGGTCGCGCAACCCCGCTGCGTCCGGGGCGAGCGCCGACTGAACGACCTCGACGGCGCCCTCGACGACCACGCCGGTCGGGCGGCCGCCCTCGCGGTGGACGTCCGCCTCGTCCATGTGGTCCAGGAGTTCGTCCATCCCCACGGAGTTCAGCGACGCCGAGTGGACGTCCTCGCGGACGGCGACGACCGGACGGTCCTCGGCGACCGAATCGAGGTCGCCCCGGGTGAGGTACTCCGTCTCGCCCCACTCGGACTCGTCGTAGCCGTACCCCTGGACCCAGCCCTCGTCGGTCGTCTCGGCCCGGAGCCGGAGCCGGTCGAGCGCCTCCTCGCGGGACTCGGCTCCGGAGAGGTCGGCGTGGACGAGACCTCGCCCCACGGCGTCCATGTGGGTGTGAGCGTCGACGAACCCCGGGAGGACCACGCGGCCGTCGCAGTCGACCACCTCGGTGTCGACCCCCTCGAGGAAGTTCACCTCGTAGGCCGAGTCGACCCGGACGATCCGGCCGTCCCGGACGGCGACCGCTTCTGTGGTCTCGTCCGGGTCGGTCAACGTATGCACCTCCGCGTTCGTGAGTATCAGGTCGACGGGTGCGGCCATGCCGGAGCGGCGCGTGGCACCGGTGTAAGCGTTGGGGAACCGCCTACGCGAGTCGGAACGGGGCCACGCAGTCGAGCCAGTCCGACGGCTCGCGTATCCGGTGACCTATCCGGTCCCCTCGGACGGTTCCGGGGTTTCGTCCGCGGCCGACCGGAACGTCAGCGTCACGACGCTCCCCCGCGGGTCGTTCTCCCCGAACTCGATGTCCCCGCCGGAGACCCGTACCACCCAGTGGGCGAACAGCAGCCCGAGCCCGGCGCCGTGGTGGAGTTGGTCGATCTCCCGCTCGAAGAGCAGTACCTCCTGCTCCTCTCTGGGGATCCCCGGGCCGTCGTCGAGCACTCGGATCGAGACCCGATCCCGGTCGTCCGGGGTCACCTCGATCCGGACTCCGGGTCGCTCCGCGTCGTTGTGCTCGATCGCGTTCTCCACGAGTTCCCGGACCGCCGGCCCCACGCCCGGGATCCCCCGGACGTACACCTCCCCGGAACGGTCGAACTCTACGCCTGCCGCGGGGTACCGGTCGCGGATCGCCCGCACCTGTCGCTCGATCACGCCCGTGATCTCTATCGGATGCGGCTCGGGCGGGTTCGTGAGCAGGCCGACGAGTTCCCGCTCCCGGTTCGCCTGTTCGACGAGGTGTTCGGCACGGTCCTCGATACGTCGGGCCGCCTCGGCGACGTCACCCGGGTCTTCCCGGCGGATCGACTCCGCCGTCCCCCGTATCACGTTGATGTCGTTCCGGATGTTGTGGCGGAGCCACCGCTCGATGACCTTCAGCTGTCGTTCCCGCTCCTTCTGTACGGAGACGTCGCGGCCGATCCCGACTACCCGCCGCTCTTCCTCTCCCCCCTCCGTTCCGCTACCGGTACGCAGCCGCCGGGAGCGGAGTTCGTACAGCAGGGTCCGTCCGTGTTTCGTGACGAGCTTCGCCTCGACCGTATCGCGTCCCACCTCGAGCGTCCGTGCCACGGAGTCCCGGACCCGGCCCCTCGCGTCCTCCACGAACAGATCGGTGAGGTCCATCCCGTCCAGTTCCGCGTCCTCGTAGCCGGTGACCTCGGTCGTGACCGCGTTCCACTCCACGAGGTGCCCGTCGGCGTCGACGACGTAGAAGACGTCCTGCAATGTATCGAGCGTCTCCTCGATGAACTCCCGCGCGGCCCGGAGGGCCTCCTGTGTGTCGCGGAGTTCCGTCACGTCGACGACCACGGCCTGACCGATGTTCCCGCCGAGGAAGCCCCCGACGGCCGTCGAGACCTGGACGTGCCGGACCTCGCCGTCCCGCCGGCGGAGTCGCATCCGGGTCGGTCCGACGGACTCCTTCGCCCCGATGACGTCCCGCAGTTCCTCGCGGGCGAGGTCGTGGTCGTCGGGGTGGATGAACTCGAAGATCGAGTGGCCGACGAGTTCGTCGCGGCCGTCGAGACCGAGCAGGTCGAGGACGGCGTCGTTACACCAGATCGACTCGCCGGTCTCGTCGAACAGGTTGATCGGCGCGGGCGAGACCTCGACGAGGTGGCGATAGCGCTGCCCGCTCTCGGCGTCGACCCACGGCCTCTCCCGCTGGAAACTCCCCCGAAGCCGGGACACGAGCGTCGCCGGATCGCTCCTGCCCGGCACGTAGCCGCTCGCGCCCGCGGCGATCGCCTCGCCCGCGATCGCCTCGGAGCCGTCCTCGGGGACCAGCACGAACGGGAGCGTCGGATGGGAGACCCGGAGTGATCTGAGAAGTCGGACGCCATCCAGGTCCGGGAGCGCGTACGCGCTCACGACGCCGTCGACGTCCTCCTCCTCGACGCGGCGTAGGCACTCGGCGGCCGAGCCGACGCGGTCGACGTCGAACCCCGCCGCCGCGAGTTCGTCCCCGAACCGGCGTTCGAGGACACCGGTCGATTCGACGAGGAGGACCCGCCGGTCACCGCCGTCGATCCGGGACATGTTCCGTGTTAATGGACCCCACAGATAACCGTTTACGCCGGACCACTTCAGTGTCCGCGGCCGGTCGGCGGATCGCGGACCCCGGACCCGAACACCCGGACGCCCCGGTACCGGGCCGCGTGCCGAGTGACAACCCTTAGGCGCCCGCACGCCGACCGGGCGGCCATGACCGACACCGATGCCGACGCGCTCGCCGAGCGGGTCCGCGAGGGCGAACTGCGGCTCCACGAACTCGAGGACCACGCCGACGCCGACACGGCCACCACGGCCCGCCGACGCCTCCTCGAGACGGA
>JBEPXB010000374.1:0-3924 GCA_041642135.1 Halobacteriales archaeon
TGCGAACGGATTTAAGTATCCTCTCTCACTTCTCGTACCTATGGGACTGCTCGATACGATCCGCTCGATACTGGGTCTCGACAGTGCGGGGGACGGGAGCGACCGCAGCCGGCCGGCCGAGCGGCGGTCGACCGACGTCCGGGTCGAGCACGACCCGGAGGAGGCGGCCGACGCGGAGTCGGAGGCCGCGGTGAAGGGGACCGACGACTCGCCGGAGCACGAGACGGACGAGACGGTCGCCGCGGGGACCGACGCGGCGGCCTCCACGGGGTCGCTCACGGAGGAGCCCGACACCGCCGAGGAGGCGGCGGAGCCGGCCGAGGCCGCCGGGCCGACGCCGGACGAACCGGACGTCGAGGACGCCGAGTCGACCGCCGAGGAAGAGGCCGAGGCCGATAGCGAAGAGGTGGCGGAGAGCGAGGCCGAGGGGAGCACCGACGGGACCGACGCCGGCGAGGAGTCGGTCGAGGTCATCAACGGTATCGGGCAGGCCTACGGCAAGCGCCTCTCCGACGCCGGGGTAGAGACGGTGGCGGACCTCGCCGCGGCCGACGCCGCCGACCTCGCCGACACCTCGGGCATCTCCGAGAAGCGCATCGCCGGCTGGAAGGCGTCCGCCGCCGACCGCCTCGAGTGAGCGCCCGGTCGTGACGGCCGACGCGAACGGGGTGAGATACCACGTCGACGGCGAACTCGTCCCGCGCGAGGAGGCCACGGTGTCGGTCGACGACCGGGGCTTTCGCTACGGCGACGCGGCGTTCGAGACGATGCGGGCCTACGGCGGCGAGGTGTTCGAGTGGGACCGCCACGTCGCCCGGCTTTCCCGGACCTGCGAGACGCTCGGGATGCCCGACGCCGTCCCGGGGGACCTCCCGCTCCGGGTGGCAGAGACCCTCGACGGCAACGACCTCCGCGACGCCTACGTCCGCGTCTCGGTTTCCCGTGGCGTGCAGCCGGGGAAGCTCACGCCCCGCGAGGAGGTCGACCCGACCGTCGTGGTCGTCGTGAAGGGTCTCCCCCGCGGGGGACTCGACGGCGAGGACGTCTGGGATGGGCCCGCCGTCGTCCAGTCGGTGCGGACGCGACGGGTGCCCGACGCGGCGCTCCCGGCGGACGCGAAGACGCACAACTACCTGAACGGGATCCTCGCGCGGCTCGAACTCCGGCGGGCGACCACCGAGACCCACCGCCCGGACGAGGCGCTGATGCGCGACGTCGAGGGGAACGTCGCGGAGGGGGCGACGAGTAACGTCTTTCTCGTCGACGACGGGACGCTCCGGACCCCGGAGCCCGGCGACCTGCTCCCCGGCATCACCCGGGAGGTGGTGCTGGAACTCGCCGCCGGCGAGTCGTTCCCGGTCGAGACCGGGAGCTACGACCTCGACGACGTACGCGACGCGGACGAGGCGTTCCTCACCAACTCGACGTGGGAGATTCGCCCAGTGGAGTCCGTCGACGGCATCGCCGTCGGCGGCGGTCCCATCACGGAACTCCTCCGGCGGCTCTACGACGAGCGGGTCGAGGAACGCTGTTACTGAGCGGTCCGGTCTCGCATCCCGCCACACCACCCCCGTCACCGTCCGCCGGTGCTTCCCCGCGGGGACCGTAAGCTTATGGCATCCTGTGTCATATTCGCCCTCGTACACATGAGTTATAACGACCGCCGAGGAGCGGGCCGCGGGTCCCGCCTCGCCGGCATCTACAGGGAGTACATCGGCGAACCGGCGGACAGGACGACGGTGTACGGCTACTGGCTCTACGTCGTGGCGTCCGCGTTCGGGCTGCTCGCCATCGTCGCGTTCGTCGCCGGGACGGAGCTGTTGCCCGGACGACCGTTCGTCGTCCGAGAGGTCGCCATCACGGTCGGGGGGGTGGCGGGACTGTCACTCCTCCTCGGGATCGTCCTCCAGATGCCGATCCGGCGGAGCGGTCGGTTCCTCGCGTTCGTGGGGTCGCTCGTGGCCCTGCTCGGCGTGGGGCTGTTCGTCTCGGCGTACCCCCGGAACTGGGCCAGCAGCGGTCCGGCGGACCAGACCGCGATCGTCCTCCTCACGTACGGGCTGGGGCTCGCGATACTGGTCGGCGTCGTCGCGTTCGCCCCGCTGGCGACCTCGAAGCGGAGCCTGCTGTTCGCCTCCGAGGAGCCGACCACCGGAGCCGGTACCGACACCGACACGGGTACCGGAACCGACGCCGGGACGGGGGTACTGTCGGCCGAGGAGTCGGCCGGCGACGTCGACACCGAGGACGGGACGGCGGAGGAGACGACCGAGTCGACGGTCGCGCCGGCGTCGACGGCGAGGGTCGACCGCTCGCCGGACGCCAGGACGGAGCCGGCGCTCCGGAGCGCCGCCGAGTCGCTGTTCCTCGGCGGTGCGGGCGAGGGCGCGCTGTTCGCGCTCTACGAGGAGGACCCCGACGGGTGGGACTGGCGACTGGTCCACCAGTCGGTCGTCGCCGAGAACGACCGGACGTACGCGGGGTTCGACGACGTCGAGTCGGCCGTCGGGACGCTGAAGTCGCTGGTGGAAGGGGCCGGACTCCTCGAGATACGGCACGTCGCCTTCCGCATCTACCGGACCGGCGAGAGCTGGCGGTGGGTGCTCGCGCGCCACGACGGGACCGCCCTCGCGGAGGGCCGGCGGTACGACGACCGCGACGACGCCGAGGAGGCCGTCGCGCTCGCCAAGCAGTACGGCCCGTCCGCGGAGACGGTCGAGGCGAGCACCGCCTTCACGCTCCGGGAGGCCGCAGACGGGTGGACCTGGGAGTTCGTCGACAGCGAGGACGAGACGCTCGCCGAGACCCCCCGGCGCTTCGAGACCGAACCGGACGCCGAGGCGGACGTCGACTCGCTCCGCGAGCTGACCACCGAGGCGCGTCTGCTCGACCTCGACGGCGGCGGGTTCGAACTCCACGAGGCCGAGGACGGGTGGCGCTGGCGGTTCGTCACGCCCGACGACACGCCGCTGGTCGAGAGCCCAGGGTCGTTCGAGTCCCGCGAGGCCGCCGAGGCAGACGCCGAACTGGCGACGTGTGCCCCCGAGGAGTTCGCGGTCGTCCACGGCGACGCGGCCGCGTTCGAGGTGTACGAGCGCGGGACCGACTGGCGCTGGCGGCTGATCGGCCCCACCGGCAACACGACGGCTACCGCCCCCGGGTCGTTCGACGCACAGGCGCCCGCGGAGTCGAGCGCCCGGACCGTCCAGGACGTGGCGGCCGACGCGCCGGTCGTCGAGCTGGGCGACGCGACGTTCGAGACCTACCCCGAGGACGGCGCGGATGGCGAGGAAGGCGGCTGGCGCTGGCGGCTCGTCGACGACGAGCGGCAGGTGCTCGCCGAGAGCACACACCCCTACGACACCCCCGAGGAGGCCGAGGCGGCCGCGGGGGACGTCCGTGGTCAGGTCGGCGAGGCCGACCTCATCGAGTTCGACACCGCGGCGTTCCAGCTCTACGAGTCCGAGACGGAGTGGCGCTGGCGGCTCATCGAGCGCGACGGGCAGGTCGTCGCCGACAGCGGCGAGGACTACCGGACGAAGGACGCCGCCGCCGCCGCCATCCCCCGGCTCAAGCAGCACGTCCCGAACGCCGAACTCATCGAGGTGGAAAACACGGCGTTCGAGCTGTTCCGCGACGACGGCTGGGGCTGGCGGCTCATCGACGAGACGGGGGCCGACCTCGCCACCGCCGCGGACCGCCACCCCACCCGCCGCGGCGCACGGCGGGCACTCGAGGAGATGACGGCGCTCGGTCCCGCTGCCGACGCGCTCCGGCTCGACGAGCCCACGTTCCAGGTCCACGCCGTCGAGGCCGCCACTGACGGCGGAGCGGAGGAGGGCGCCGACGAAGAGGCGGACGCGGGTACGGACGGCGAGGCCCCGGACGAGGGGACGACCGACGAGCCCAGCGCGTCCGAGGTCC
>JBEPXB010000375.1:0-3922 GCA_041642135.1 Halobacteriales archaeon
ACGCGAGGGAACCGTCGACCCGGGGACCGTCGGGACGGTCACGGCCGACCTCCGGTTCGTCTCCCTCCCGTACGGCGACGACCACGACGACGGTGACGACGGCCGTGGTGACGGAGACAACGGTGGTCCCGACCCGGACGGACGGGACCGGGTCGATCGACCCCGCCCGGGCGAGCCACTCGACTCCGGACGGCCGCTCGACCCGGACCGACCGTTCCCCGGGAGGCGGGCGGTGACCCGCGTCGGCGAGCGCGAGGACCCGGATCGGGACGGACCGGACGAGCCTGCCGACGGGGACCGGCGATGAGCGCAGACGTCACCCTCGACCGGCTGGTCGAGACCGTCCAGCGCGACCTCCAGCGGGGGATCACGGCGGCCGACGAGCGGAGCGCGGAGCGCGGCGGCGACCCGTTCGTCGTCACGAGCGTCGAACTGGTCGTCCCGTTCGAGGCGACGGTGGAGGACCCCGACGGCGAGCCGACGTTCCTGCTCGGCGTCGGCGACGGCGAGGGCAGACTCACGCTCCGCTACCGGCCGGTCCCGGCCGAGGAACTGGTCCGGATCGTCGCGGACGCGCCGGAGGTCTCGGGCCCGCGGGCGCGCCGGCTCGCCGAGCACGTTCGACCCCTCACTGTGACGGCCGCGGAGCGACTGGTCGGGGCCGGCCTCGTCGACGTCGGGTCGGTCGCCTCGGCCGACCCCGGGGAGCTGAAGGGGCTGCTCCGCGGGACGTCGGTGGACGCCGAGCTGGTGGCCCCGACGGCCGCGCTCGCGGACCTCGGTGCCAGCCCCGTGACCGCCGAACTCCTGGCGAGAGCGGGGACGACACCCGAGACGCTCGTCGAGGCGGGACCCGGCCAGGTGTTCGACCGACTGCGGAAGGCCGTCGAGGACCACCCGGAGCGGGTCCCGGCGGACTACCGCGTCGACTACGCCGAGGTCGACGCGCTCGTGACGGCTGCGGACCGATAGCCCGGCCGGGTCGGGTCGAGGCCGACCTCGGGAGGTCGGGGTGTGGGTCGGGCGGGTTCAGCCCCACACGACGCCCGCGTCCCGCTGGAGGAGGGTCCGCTCCAGGTTCGGCTTGTGGAGGACTTCGAGGAAGTCGACCAATCGGTCGTCCGCGTCGGCGTACTCCTCGGGCGCGACCGGAACCTCGCAGACGTGTGCCGCGACCTTCGTGGCGAACTCCCGGAGCGAGAACTCCTCCCAGGTCTCGGCCCCCGGGACGCCGACGTAGACCCCCCAGTCGAACCCGTCGGTCGCGATGCCGACGTCGACCTGCAGGAACGGGTGGACGTACTTCTCGCCGATCGCCGCCTTCGCGTCGTCGTAGGCGTTCGGTCCGGCCGTCTGTCCGACGACCTCCGGGCTGTACTCGTCCCCGTCGTCGTCCCGCCAGGGGGCGCCGGTGAGCCGATCCCTGCGGGTGTAGGAGGTGTTCGTGATCCGGAAGTCGGCGAACGTCGGGGGACCGGGGTCGGCCACCGGCTCGAACCGGACGGCGGCGTCGGTGACGTAGTCGTACCCGAGCACCTCGAGGAGGGGGTGGACGAGGTACTGCTCGGCGAACGACGCCGGGCGCTGTCCGAGGGCCGCCCCGTCCACCGTGTGCGAGGGGTCCCGCAGGAGATCGAGGTAGTCGGCCTCGCTGACGCCGTCGCGCGTCCCGAACTCGGTAGCGACGGCCGAGAACGCGCGGACGATCTCCCGCAGCGTGCGTCGCTTCCCTCTCCCGAACTCGTCCACGGGCGTCCCGTGGATGGACAGTCGCCCTCCCATCTTCCGGTGTAGGGGAGGTCCCGACACCGACAAGGGTGTTGCGGTCGCCGAAGGACCGCAGCGAGCGAGGTCCCGGGACTCCATCGCGGACGGGGCCGGTCGGGGTGGCAGGCGGGGACGCAGTGAGCGAGAGCGGGACGCGAACGGGGCGGGGTCCGGCCTCATACGGTCGTGCGTAACGATGTACCGGCGATCAACCGGACGGGGTCGGTTAGCGCCGGCAAAAGACTACGCACGACCGTATCAGTCGGCGTTCGCGGGGACGCCGTGTTCGATGCGGGTGCCGAGCACGTCGAGGAACTCGGCGAGCCACTCGGCGTGGTCCGGCCACGCCTGCCCGGTGACGAGGTTGCCGTCGCGGGTCACCTCGTCGACCCACGTACAGCCGGCGGCCTCGGCCTCCGCGCGGACCGCGGGATAGGAGGTGATCTCGCGGCCGTCGAGGACGCCCGCGGCGGCGAGGATCTGCGGGCCGTGACAGAGCGCCGCGACCGGCTTGTCCGCCTCGAAGAAGTGCCGGACCGCCTCGAGTACGGTCTCGTACGTCCGGAGGTACTCGGGCGCGCGGCCGCCGGGGACCACGAGGCCGTCGTAGTCCGCCGGGTCGACGTCCTCCAGGGCGACGTCGACGGGGAAGTCGTGGCCTCGCTCCTCGAGGTAGGTCTGGTCCCCGCGGAAGTCGTGGATCGCCGTCTTCACGACTTCCCCCTCGCCGCGCTCCGGACAGGCCGCGTGGACCTCGTGGCCCACCATCTCGAGGGCCTGGTACGGTACCTTGGCCTCGTAGTCCTCGACGAAGTCACCGACGATCATCAGGAGTTTCGCGCTCATGATATCACGTGCCTCGGGGCACGTCCGATCCTCCTTCCCGGACGGGATTAAACCTGACCCCGGAGGACGTCAACCGTCGAACACGGCGTCGACGTCGGCGAGCGAGTCGAGGACGTAGTCCGGGTCGATGTCGCTCTCGGCCAGCCTCCGGTCGTCCGTGACACCCGTCCGGACGAGGACGGTCGTCATTCCGGCGCGCTCGCCGAACGCGAGGTCGGTGTTCAGGCGGTCGCCGACGACCAGACAGTCCTCCAGTGGGACGCCCATCGCCTCGCGGGCCATCTCGACGGCCTCCGGTGAGGGCTTGCCGAGGACGTGGTCCGGTTCGCGTTCCAGGACGCCCGCGCAGGCCCTGACGATGGCGCCCGACCCGGGGACCATCCGGCCGTTCCCCGCGGGGATGACGACGTCGGGATCCGAGCCGACGAACGCGCCGCCGTCGACGGCCGCACGATAGGCGTCGGTCATGTCGTCGTAGTCGAACTCGTGGTCGTAGGAGGCGACGAGGGCGTCGGCCGCCTCGGGGTCCTCGGTCACGGTGAGGTCGGCCTCGGCGAACTGTTCGAGCAGGCCCGGCGACCCGATCACGAACAGCGAGTCCCCGGCGTGGTGCTCGGCGAGGTAGCGCGTGGTGACGGTGCCGGCCGAGAGCACCTCGCTCGCGTCGGCCTCGATCCCCATCCGGCCGAGGCGCTCGACGTACGCCTCGCGGGACTTCGTCGGGTTGTTCGAGAGGAAGAGAAGCACGAGCCCTCGCTCGCGGAGTCGCTCGATGGCCTCGAGCGCGCCCGGGACGGGGTCGCGCCCGCGGTAGACGGTTCCGTCGAGGTCAAGCACCGCACCACGGTACATACGACCGCTTCGAGCGAGGGGGCGTTGAAACGTCCGGTTCCGGTAGCCCGGGCTACGCGCAGCCGGTCGGTGGTGTTCGGATACGGCAGACAACAGCGGCCCGGTCACTGTACTGGTCTCGGAAGCCCCCGGTGGCCCCCTCCATTCCCAGCCGTCGCCGGTTGTTCGGCCGAACGCCGCTCATCTGGACACTGATCCGACGATCACTATCACGTCTTTCATTCCCGGGATACGAGTGTCGACCGTGCCCATCAGCACCGACGAGTTCGAGTCCGGGACGGCCGACGACGGCGTCGAGGCCGACTCGCCCGTCGAGACCGAGAAGGACCTCATCGTCCCGTTCCTGAGCGAGCGGCACGACGAGGCGTCCACCGAGCGGGAGGTCGTGCTCGGGGGCGATTTCAGCCCCGCGTTCGAGACCGAGTCCGGACAGCGCCGGCAGTCACTCCGGGGTGCG
>JBEPXB010000376.1:0-3910 GCA_041642135.1 Halobacteriales archaeon
TGTCGCCGGTCGCCACCTCGAACGTCCCCGGCTCGAAGACGAATCGGCCGTCCGGCCCGACGGTCACGGTCAGGTCCGCGACCGGGGTCGGGGTCGGCGTCGCCGTGGGCGTCCCCGACGGCGTCGGCGTCTCGGCCGGCTCGGGGGACTCCGTCGGCGTCGCGGTCGGTCCGGCGGTCGGCGTCGCGGTCGGACTCGCCGTGTCGGTCGGCCGTGGCGTCGGCGTGGGAGTGGACCCGTTCCCGTCACTACCGTCTCCGGTCCCGCCGTCCCCGCCGCTCCCGTCGCCGAGACAGCCGGCGACCCCCGCGACCGTCGCCGTCGGGAGCGTCCGGAGGAATCGTCGTCGTCGCACACCCGAACGACGGCCGTCGTCGGGATGAACGTTGGGGCGTGGGCGGGTCTCGTCCATCCTGACCGCTCTCGGCGTCGACCGACAGGTGCTCCAGCGGCGCTCCATACCCTCGAACGACGACGAGGGGTGATCGGGGCACGCTGTCCGTCGAGATACCGGTTTTCACGACCGTTCCGGGAGCCGGAGCCGCTCGCTTCCCCGTCTCCGGACAGGTTCGCCGGCGAACGGCAAGGATTTATGCCCCGCTCGCCGGTTCGGACGCGTATGGTGGAGATACTCGCGGAGAACCTCTCGGGGAAGACGGTGATGGGCGACGACGGCGCGGAGATCGGGGAGCTCTACAACATCACGATGGACCTGAAGACCGGCGAGCTACACGACCTCGTGGTCGACCCGCGCGAGGGCGTCACGACCGACTTCGAGGTCGACGCCCGGGGGCACCTGCTCGTCCCGATCGGCAACGTACAGGCGGTCAAGGACCACATCGTCGTCCGCCGGTGATGCGCGTTCTGGACGCCTCCGCGTTCATCCACGACTACCACGCCGAGGGCGACCTGGTGACGATCCCGATGGTCCGCGAGGAGCTCGAGGACGAGTCGGGCTACCGGTTCGACGCCCTCGAGGGGGGCGGGATGCGCCTGCACGTCCCCGACGCGGGGGCCGTCGAGACCGTCGAGCGCGCGGCGCGGACCACCGGCGACGCGACCGAACTCTCGCGGACCGACCACCGGCTGATCGCCGCGGCGTTCGAACTCGGCGCGACGCTCGTCACCGACGACTACGCGATGCAGAACGTCGCCGACGAACTCGGGGTCGAGGTCGAGGTCGTCGCGCGGGAGGGCATCGACGAGCGGCGCGACTGGCAGTACCAGTGTCGGGGCTGCGGTCGCGTCTTCGACGAACACCGCGATCGGTGTCCGGTCTGTGGCGCGGACCTCTCGCGGAAGAACCCGAGCTAGTCGTCGCGCGCACGACTCGATCGGCCGTTCGCGTCCTCCTCGTCGGGGTCGAGCGACTCGAGCCCGAGCGCCAGTAGCTGCCTGAGCACCTCGCGCTCCGTGAGGTCGTACTGCGACGCGAGCCGCTCGACCCGCCGGGCCTGCCGGTCGTCACAGACGAGGGTGAAGCGGCGCACGGTTGCGCTTCGACACCGGGTGAATTAAAGTTCAGTCGGACGTCCGTCGGCCGCGCGACGGACGGGGATCCGGCGGCATCGCACCACGACCGAGGGGTCGAGGGCGTGACAGCCGAAGCATCGACGACGTGGCGCGAGGGGTCGCCCGGTCCAGTCATACCATACGGTCGGTCGTAACGATCTACCGGTGCTCGTCCAGGTGGGGTCGGTGGGCACCGGTACGGGACTACGACCGACCGTATCAGGCTCCGAGGCCGGTCGCCTGTGCGTAGATGGCCGTGAAGACGATCGCGTCGTACGCCCCGTGGACCAGCGAGGGGACGACGAGGTTGTCCGTGTACTCGTAGACCGCCCCGAGGATGAGCGAGAGGGCGAACAGCGCGGAGATGGTCGCGGCCTTCGCCCCGAGGCTCCCGGCGGTGAGCGCGGTGATGTGCGCGACGGCGAACAGTGCCGAGGACAGGACGATCGCCGGGATCGGCGCGTAGGACTCCCGGAACAGCCCCTGGATGGCCCCCCGGAACAGCAGTTCCTCGCCCGGCCCGATGACGAGGAACGCCAGCGGGATCATGTAGAGCATCACCTCGGGGTTGGCGTTGCCGATCCGCTCGATCTCGTTCTGTGCGGTCTCGATGCCGAACTGCGAGAAGACGAGGCTCACCGCCGCCAGCGCGAGCAGGAGCAGTATCACGCCGGCGACCGTCGCCGCGACGTCCCGGAGGTCCGGGACGCGAGCCTTCACCAGCCCGGTCCGGCCGGAGAGTTTGAGGTAGGCGGCGACGGCGATACCGAAGCCGAGCCCCTGGAGGATGGTCGAGACGGGGACGACGAGCAGCGGGCGGTTCTGCGGGTCGATGCCGAACGCCGGGAGGAGGACGAACAGGCCCAGGAGGACGACGACGATGGCGACGGCGAATCCGCCGACCGCGAGCCCGATCCCGGTGCCCACCGTCCGAAGCCGCTCCTCGGTGCTCGCGCCCCCGAGCCCGGTGTAGTCTGCGTCTGCCATTCGGTACCCCGACTTCGGACCCCAGCGGGATAGGCGTTACCGAACACGGTTCCTCGAGCGCCCGACCGGCTGCCCGCACGCGGGCCACGGGTCGCCGCGGGCGGTGCTCCGCCGTCCACGACCCCGACGCCGCGGGCGACGCTCCCCGCCGTCCGCGACCCGCATCGGCCCTGTATCGGCCCTGTATCGGCCCTCGGTAGCGACCTGCACACTTACCTCCCGGGGGCGACAGCGACGGCCATGCTCGGTGATTCCGGCGACGACGGTGGTATCGAGGCCGACCGGCTCGAGGCGTTCGCGACGCGCCTTCTGGAGACGACCGGGGCGCCGACGAACCCCGCCCGACTCGTCGCCGAGTCGCTGGTGCGCGCCGACCTCCGGGGGCACCACTCCCACGGGACCCGGCGCATCCCCTCGTACGTCGCCTCGGCGCTCAGTGACGGCGGCGACCGCTACCGGATCGACCCCACGGCCCGACCGACGGTCGTCTCCGAGGGGCCGACCCACGCGCTCGTCGACGGCCGGAACGCGTTCGGCCAGCTCGCCGGCCGCGAGGCGGTCGACGTCGCGGTCGAGAAGGCCGAGGAGAGCGGCGTCGCCGTGGTCGGCGTGCGGGACGCGACCCACCTCGGCCGGATCGGCGAGTGGAGCGAGCGCGCGGCCGACCGGGGGCTGCTGTTCGCCGCGTTCGTCTACAACCACGGCGTCACGGTCGCGCCGCCGGGAAGCGCCCGGCGCCGCTACAGCACCAACCCGGTCTCCTTCGGGATCCCGACGTTCGACGCGCTCGAGTTCCCGGTCGTGCTCGACATGGCGACGAGCCAGGTCGCCAACGGGAAAACGGGCGAGTTCGCCGCTCGCGGCGACCCGCTCCCCGAGGCGTGGACGATCACCGAGGACGGCGATGCGATCACGGACGCCCGGGCGTTCCGTGAGGGCGAAGGGGCGCTCCTGCCGCTCGGCGGGCTCGTCGCCGGCTACAAGGGGTTCGGGCTCGCGATGGTGGCCGAACTGTTCGGCGGGATCATGAGCGACGCGCCCGTCCACGGCGAGGCCGAAACCGATCGGGGGTGCGCCGGGACGTTCGTGGCGGTGAACCCGACGTTGGTCGCAGACCGCGGGACCGTCGAGGATCGCGTCCTTGCGCTCCGGGAGTACGTCGCGGCGACCGAGTTCGACGAGCGCGTCCCGACGGGGCCGACCGCCTACGGCGACCGCGCGCTCCTCCCCGGCGAACCCGAGCACCTGACCGAGCGCGCCGGTCGCGAGCACGGCGTCCCGCTGCAGGCGGCCGACGCCGCGACGCTGTGTGACCTCGCCGTCGAACACGGCATAGAGGACGCGATCCCGGCGGCGTTCGACGGGCCGACCGACGACGGCTGAGGGGGACCCGCCCACCGGGGACCCCACC
>JBEPXB010000377.1:0-3893 GCA_041642135.1 Halobacteriales archaeon
ACCTCGCGTATCTGTCCGTCGAACAGCTGGACGGCGACCCGACCGGCGGTCTCGGCCAGTTCGATGTACGGCCGGACCCGCGGGAACGCGCTGGCGTCCATCGAGGGGGCGTTGAGCGCGTTCATCACCGGCTCCTCGGCGAACGCCGCGAGCACCTGGTCGGCGATGCTCGTCGCGACGTTCTCCTGTGCGGCCTCCGTCGAGGCGCCGAGGTGCGGCGTGACGACGACGTCCTCGACGTCGAGCAGTGGCGAGTCCCTCGGGAGGGGCTCCTCGGCGAAGACGTCGAGCGCCGCCCCCGCGATGACTCCGTCCTCGACGGCCCGGGCGAGCGCCGCCTCGTCGACGACGCCGCCGCGGGCGCAGTTGATGACGTAGCCGCCCCCGAGGCGGGCGAGTTCGGCCTCGCCGATCAGCCCCTCCGTCTCGGGCGTGAGCGGGGTGTGGACCGTGAGGAAGTCCGCGCGGTCGAGCACCTCCTCCAGGGGGGCGAGTTCGGCCCCGAGCTTGCCGGCCCGCTCCTCGCCGATGTACGGGTCGTAGGCGACGAGATCCATCCCGAGGGCGTGGAGCCGCTTTGCGACCTCCTGGCCGACCCGGCCCAGCCCGACGATGCCCAGCGTCTTGTTGTTCACCTCGGTTCCGAGGTACTCCCCCTTGGCCCACTCGCCGGCCTTCAGCCGGGCGTGGGCCTGCGGGATCGACCGGGCGACCGCGAACGCCATCGCGACCGTGTGCTCGGCGGCCGCCCGGACGTTCCCCTCCGGCGCGTTCGCGACGATGACGCCGTGCTCGGTCGCCGCGTCGATGTCGATGTTGTCGACGCCGATCCCCGCCCGACCGACGATGACGAGGTCGGGCGCGGCCTCGAACACCGCCTCGGTCACCTCGGTGCCGGAGCGGACGACCAGCGCGTTCGCGTCGGCGACGGCCGCGAGCAGCGCGTCGCCCTCGACGTCGTACGCGGTCTCGACCTCGTGACCGGCCTCGCGGAGTCGTTCGATGCCGGCCTCCGCGATGGGATCCGTGACGAGTACCTTCATGTCCGGGTCCAGCCGGGGGCCGGGATTAACGCTTCCCTTCCCGTCGTGGCATGATACCCCGTGTCAGTGATCCGCGCGCGGTTCGCTCCTGCGAGCCGACGACGCGGTCCCGCGAGTCGACTGTCGTACCCGAGAACCGGGCGACTGCCCCGTCACTCGTGGAGGTCGCGACGTTCGACCTCGCGCTCGACGAGGTCGCGGTCCGCCCGCCACAGGACGGCCTCGCCCTCCGGGAACTCGTCGCTCGCGGCCCCCGACTCGACATCCGACGGGTCGGCGTCGGGGTCGACCCGGTAGACCGAGTCGGTGCCGTTCTCGTTCGCGATCCGGCGGATACCCTTCGTTCCCTGCGGGGCCTCGCCCGCGAGCACCCCGTGGGCGGCCACGACCACCGCGTCGTCGGCGTCGACGATCGAACTCACGTCAGGGCCTCCGGAGCTCCACCTGCCCGCCCGTGACGGTCTTCACGCGCGCGTCGTCGAGCCGGTAGGCGTCGCGGTCGTCGCCGCCCCAGCCGAGTTCGGCCAGCACCGGTGGATCGAGGTCGGCCATCGGCGTGACGTACGCGGTCCCGTGCCGCACCTCGTCGACGACGCCCAGCTCCCGGCCGTCCGAATCGAGGACGGGTTTTCCCTCGTCGCTGTCGGTGAACTCCATACGCCACCGTGTCGCGCCTGCCCTACCCCTCTGGTGCCGGAATACGCAAGCGACCCCGGACCACGACCCATGGCGGGAGCGGAAACCGACTTCCGAGGCCCGGGCGGCCGCCAGCCTCGGTCCGGCGGAGCGGTGGCGACCGGCGTCGACCGGCGGCGGGTCCGGGCCCCGCCGCGGTCACACCGGGCGACCGTCACTCGCAGGCAAGGACGTTACGCCCACGGGCCCGCGAGAGGGGGCCGACGACGAGCGGTCGGTCGAGGAGTTCCGGGACCGGCTGGAGGCGTTCCTCGACGGGACGAAGAGCCGCATCGGCCTCGACTGAGCGCTCGGGGGCCTGCGAACGCCGGCCGCTCGCTTACCCGCCCGCGGCCCCGAGTGATCGTATGGAGATACGAGACGCCGAACCCGACGACGCGGACGCCATCCGGTGGGTCGCCCGCCGTTCGTTCGAGGCGTCGTACGCGCTCGACCCGTCGGTCATAGATGCGCTCCTCGAGGGACCGTTCGCCGAGGACCGACTGGCGTCGCGCATCGCGGACGCGGGGACCACCTGCCTCGTCGCCGAGCGGGACGGCGAGGTCGCCGGCTTCGCGGAACTGACGGTCGACGAAGTCGAGGTCGCCTGGCTCCACGTCCACCCCGAACACCGGGGCGCCGGCGTCGGGACCGGGCTCCTGGAGCGGCTCCGCGAGGCGCTCCCCCACGGAGTGGGCCGGCTCCGGGCACCGGTGCTGGACGCGAACGCCGAGGGCGAGACGTTCGCCGAGCGCCACGGGTTCGAGCACGTCGACCGTGCCGAACGCGAGGTCGCGGACGAACGGCTCGTCGAGCACGTCTACGCCGACGTCGAGGCCGCCTCGACGTTGGACGAGCACGAGGGGCGGCCGACGGAGACCGTCGAGGTCGACGGGACGGAGTTGGCCGTCGACGCCGACGACCGCACCTCCGGGACGGACGCACCGTTCTTCGGCGCCTTCGACGGCGACGAACGGTTCGGCTTCTACTGTGCGAACTGCGGGACCGTCGCCGATGTGATGGGCGAACTCGGGCGGATCGCGTGTGCGACCTGCGGCAACACCCACCGGCCGGACGAGTGGGACGACGCGTACCTCTGACCGACCACTGCGACCGACGACCACCCATGACCGACGACTACGCACCCAGCAAGGACGACGTGGAGGACCGGGCGACCGAGCGCCAGCACGACCGCGCCGAGCGCGTCGAGCGGATCGTCGAGGCGTTCGAGACGCGGCTCGAGGACCGGTCGTACCCGGTGTCCAGCGCGGAACTCGGCGCCGAGTACGCCGACCAGCCGATCGACCTCCCGAACGAGACGGAGACGGTCGGCGACGTCTTCGACCGACTCGACGACGAGTTCGACTCCGCCGCGGAGGCACGCGAGGCGCTCTACGGCGAACTCACCGGCGAGGCGGCCGGCAGGGAGGAGTACAACCCCGAGCGACCGGTCGAGGGACTCCCGGGGGAGGACCTCGACCGGGCGTGACCGGCGGCGTCGGTCGACCGGCCGGACCGCACCAGTCGACTCCGGTCACGGCACCGGCGGGTCGCCGTCCCACGCGCCCACGTCCGCGTAGAAGTTCAGCATCGCGTACTTGAGCTTCCCCGACCCGATATCGATCATCTCGGCGCGCTCCTCGTCGGGGAACGTCTCGTTGACGCTGTACTCGCCGAGCTCGGCTCGATTCGAGAGCGTGTACCGCTCGTCGACGAGCACGCGCGCGCCGAAGTCCTCGGGCGAGCGGACGACCCGCCCGAGTGCCTGTCTGGTCTTCCGCACCGTGGGGATCTCGACGGCGTAGCGCCAGCCGGCGTCCTCGTTCCCGGTGCCTCCGGCACCGCTATTTCCGGCGCCTTCGGCGCCGCTGTCCCCGAACGCCCCCGCGTAGGCTCGCTGGACGGCTTCCATCCGGTCGTCGAGATGAGGGTACGGGACGCCCACGACGACCACCGTCCGCGCGTCGTCGCCGTCGTAGGAGACGCCCTCGGTCAGCGTTCCCCAGAGCGAGGTGAACAGCACCCCGCGATCGTCGGCGACGAACTCCTCGCGGAGCTCCTCCGCCCGAACGCCGGGCCGGTCGAGGTACGGCGTCGCGTCGGTCTCGACGCGGTGGTAGTAGCGCTCGGCCTCCGCGTAGGAGGGGAAAAAGGCGAGCGTGTTCCCCGGCGTGA
>JBEPXB010000378.1:0-3891 GCA_041642135.1 Halobacteriales archaeon
ATCACGGGGAGGACGATCACCACGAGGGAACCGAGACGGCGCACTCGAACTGACCGGTGACGCGTGACGCGCCGCCCGGTCTCGCGCCTGCGGACGGTTCGGGGCCTGGACGCGCCCGGCCATCGTAAACGGCGAGGACCGGGGGTAGAGGAAACACCCTCCGGGTCTAGGAGTGTACGTCCTCTCTCCCGGTGGGTCCCGGGGTCAACCGAAGTTCTCCACCTTCGCGGCCGCCGGGTCACCACCCGCGGCCCGGAGGGCGGTCTCGGTCGTCTCGACGAACGGCGCGAACCCGTAGACGAACACGGCTCCCTGCCCGACGACCTCGGCGACCGCAGCCTCGAAAGTGTCGGCGTCAGCGACGACGTACACGGAGGCGCCCGCGACGGCGAGGCGTGCGAGGCGACCCTCGTGGACCGGTGCGTCGGTCAGGTAGACGAGCGCCGCGTCGCCGCCACGGGCGAGCGAGGCCTCCGCGACGCCGACCGCCGCGCCGATGCCGGGCCCCGCCGCGAGCACCACGACGCCGTCCTCGTCCTCGTAGTAGACGCGCCCGAACGGGCCGTCGACCTCGACGGTGTCGCCTTGCTCCGCCTCGGCGAGCCAGGGTGACAGCGTTCCCTCGGGGTCGATGCCGACGGTGAGTTCGAACGTGTCGCCCACCTCGGACGAGGAGACGGAGTAGTGTCGCGTTACGGTGTCGCCGTCGACGGTCGCCCGAACCTGGACGAACTGTCCGGGGCGGGCGTCGAACCCCGGCGGGAACGCGACACGGAGCGCGACCGTATCGGGGCCGACCTCGCGGACACCAACCAACTCCACCTCGGTTCCATCCATGCCTCGCGTTCGTGCGGCCGGGGATAAATCGGGGTCGGTTCCGACGGTTCCGTTCGCCGGACGGTCGGTCGCGGCCGCCCCGACATCCCGGGGATCATCGACGAATAATGGCCAAATTAAATACTGTATATATATTTGGTACATGTGGTTCGGTTCAGGTCACTGGTCTACGCCCGTTCGAGAGGGAAGCAGGGATGGGATCTCCGACCAGGAGCTGTGATACCGGGATTTTCGAGTGCGGCGATCGACGTAAAAGTCCCCGAATGAGGGCTTTCGAATCGGACACTCTCGAGACCACATCGACGTGCGTTCGTGGCCGAACCGTGGCGTTCGGGCGAGCGATCGGTCCGTCTGGACACGGAGTTACAAAATATAATCTTATTATATATTTGAACAATATATAATATATAATATTATTTTCGCGTGCTGCTGGCGTGTCGGACCAACACCGGCCGGTCGCCCGAACGTCCCGGGTCCGGTACAGTGAAGCCCCGGGGGGTCCCACCCGGTGCATCCCGAAATGACACACGACGGAGCGAACACCGACGCGGCGGCATACCCGACCGACCTCGCGGGCCTCGCCGCGGCGCTGGTCCGCATCGAGACGGAGAACCCGCCCGGGAACGAGCGCCCGGCCGCCGAGTACGTCCACGAGTGGTTCACCCACCACGGTATCGACGCGACGCTCCTCACCGAGCCCGACCCCGAGCGACCGCAGGTCGGCGCCCGCGTGGGCGACGGCGACCCCACGCTCGTGCTCAACGGGCACACCGACGTCGTCCCCGCCGGCGACCACGAGGAGTGGTCGTACCCGCCGTACGGCGGGGTGATCGAGGACGGACGGCTCTACGGACGGGGGAGCGTCGACATGAAGACGGGGATCGCCGTCGCCATGCTCACCGCACTCGAACTCGCGGAGCCCATCGAGTCTGGCGACCCCGAAGGGTCGCTCGTCGTCCACGCCGCGATGGGCGAGGAGACCGCCGCGCCCGGGACGCGGACGCTCCTCGAGGCCGGGTTCGACGGGGACTACGGGGTCGTCCTCGAACCGACCGAGTGCCGGGTGGCGACGAGCGCGAAGGGGCTCGCCTGGTACGAACTGAGCTGGCCCGGCGAGCCCTCGCACGCGAGCAGGCCGGACCAGGGACACAACGTCGTCGGCGACCTCGGGGCGGTCCTCGCGGCGGTCGAGGCGTACGACGAGCGCATCCGCCAGCGGACCGACCCGCTCTGCGGGCGGGCCTACGCCACCGTCACGCGGGTCCTCGCCGGCGAGGGGACGAACCGTGCCGTCCTCCCCGAGCGCGCGAGTCTCGTGCTCGATCGGCGGATACTCCCCGACGAAACGGTATCGGATGTCGACGAGGAGGTGGCGGCGCTGGCCGTCGACCTCGAACGCGAACACGACGTCCCCCTGACGTGGGAGCGGACGACGACGTACGCCGCGGCGTCGATCCCCGTCGACCACCCGCTCGCGGAGACGTTCCGCGAGCACGCGGCGTCGGTCGCCGGCGCGCCGACCGACCCGTGGGGTATCGAGGCCTCGACGGACGTCCGGAACTTCGTCGAGGACGCCGGCATCCCGGCGATCACGTGGGGGCCGGGGAGCCTCGAACAGGCCCACACGGTCGACGAATACGTCGACCTCGAGGCGGCCGAGGCGGGGATGGAGGCGCTCCGCCGGGCGGTCAGGGAGCTCCTCTCGGGCTGAGCCGCGATTCGACGCGCGGGGTCGGAGGCGGCCGGTCGCCGACCCGACTGTCACCTCGAGACGGTCGGCGATCGGTTCCCGCCGGCCGTCACTCGCGCTCGTCGACGGCGGCCCCGGTGACGGGGTGTAGTTCGACCACACGGGATCGGGGGCACTCCCCGAGGTCCTCTGTTGCCGCGGCGAGATGACGACGATTTTTACAGAAATACGGCTGTCACACTCGTCGGAACGTGCGACCGGCCTCCACCACGGGTGACCCGATACGGTCGGGGATATGCCCCCGTGGGGAGGGTACCGGGACGGTACCCGATCCGGACCGCCCATCAACCGCGGTCATTGGACCGTTCGGTGGGCGGATCCGACAGCGGGGACCGGATCTCGGGATCCGGACGGGGGACCGCCACGTCGGTGAAGCCGTCGTCCGCCCGGGCCCGCTCCGTGACGCTGCACCCGCTCTCCCGGGTGTCGAACGGTTCGATCGACCGCCACTCCCGAAATCGTGTTCGGCCATGCTGAACGATATTCTGGAGGCGGCGAGCGAACGCGATGCCTCCACGGAGGGTGTGTCGACGTCCGGCAAGCGTCGCCGGGGGCGAGCTGACTTCCGGGGTCCTGAGGTCGTTCAGGCGTAGTTGAGGTTGAGTTCGATGACGTTGGCGGCGCTGGTGAGCGCCTCCGGGATCCCCTCGTCGAACCGGTCCCCCTTCATCCGACTGGTCGGTCCGGACACGGAGATGGCGCCGAGGGCGTTCCCGTCGAGGTTCCGGATCGGTGCCGCCACACAGCGGAGGCCGGCCAGTCGCTCCCCTTCGTCGTACGCGAACCCCCGTTCGCGGATCCCCTCGAGTTCGGCCATGAGCGCTCCCTCATCGGTCACCGTCGTCTCGGTCCGGGCGGGGAGCCCGCGGGTCTCGACTATCTCCCGTACCCGTTCCTCGGGGAGGTGTGCGAGTATGGCCTTCCCGAGCGCGGTACAGTGGAGGTGAACGCGCATCCCCGCGTACGTGTCGAGCCGGACGGCCTGGCTCCCCTTCGCGCGGCAGAGGTAGACCCCCTTGCCGTGTTCCTCGACCAGCAGGTTCGCGAGTTCGCCGGTCTCCTCGGCCAGTCGCTCGACCTCCGGACGTGCCACCTCGTAGATCGGCATCCGGTTCCGGATGTACTCGCCGAACTCCAGGAACTGCAGGCCCACGCGGTAGGTGCTCCCCTCCTTCACGACGTACTCGTTCTTCAGGAGGGTCGAGACGTGGTTGTGGACGGTGCTCTTGGGCAGGTCGAGCCGGTCCGCGACCTCCGTGACGCCGGCTCCGTCCAGTCCCTTCAGCGTCTCGAGAACCCGGAGC
>JBEPXB010000379.1:0-3849 GCA_041642135.1 Halobacteriales archaeon
AGTCCCGCGCTCGTCCGTCCCGGTCCGGCGGGGTGGACGCTCGGTGCGCTCGCCGCCGGGGGCGTCCTCTGGGCGGGGTCGACGCTCCCGTTCGTGACGGGTGCGGTGACGCTCGTCGCGTTCGGGCTCGTCGACACACCACTGGTGCTCTTCGCGGCGGGGGTCGGCGGGTGCGTGGCGACGGTCTCCGGGTCGTTCCGGCGCGAGACGGAGGGCCCGACCGTCCGGCGCCGCGGGATCGGCGCCGCGCTGGTGCTCCTCGCGGGTGCGCCCGCGACGGTCGCCGGGGCGACAGCCGTCGGCCTCGGTGCCGCGCTGCTCGCCGGCGTCGGGACCGGAGGTGACCGGCGGTGAGGGACCACGACCACGGCTGCTCGGGGGACGCCGAGGAGGCCGCGGACGGCCCGACAGACCCGCAGGTCCACCCCGAGGCGAGCCCCGGGTTCGACGAGGACCCCGACGGCCTCGAGGACATCGAGGTGAGCCGCGACGTGACGATCGGCGAGGCGTCGCTGCGGGACCTCGCGTCGAGCGACACCGCGCCACTGGAGACGGCGACGACCGAGGAACGCCTGGCGCTGCTCGTCCGCGGGGACGCCGTCGAGCGGCGACGGGCGGCGCTCTCGCTCGCGGAGGGCGAGCGGACGGAGGACGCCGTCGAGGCGCTCGTTCGAGTGGCCCGGACCGACGAGGACGAGGACGTCCGGCAGTTCGCGGTCGAGGCGCTGGGGAAACTCGGCGGCGACCGGGCCGCCGAGGGCGCGCTCGCGGTCACGCGCGACGACGATCCGTGGGTCCGCGCGGAGGCGTTCGTCGCGCTCGACCGCTTAGATCGACGAACGCACGCCGACCGCATCGAGGCGGGGCTCGACGACGACCACCACGCGGTCCGGCGGAACGCGGCCATCTCGGTGTTCAAGCGCCGTGGCGAGGGCGCCATGGAGGACCTGCTCGCGCTCGTCGACGACCCGAGCGACCGGGTGCGGGAGTGGGCCGTCCACATGCTCGGCGGGGTCGACGACGACCGGGCGCGCGAGGCGCTCCGGGAGGTGATCGAGGACGACTCGGAGCCGGACCTCGTCCGGACGACCGCCGCCCGCGCGCTCGAAGTGGACCCCGGGGCGTTCAGGAGAGGGTTCGGCGGCACCATCGACCAGATGACGACGAACCTCCCCGGCGAGGACCTCCTCAACCGACGGCCCAAGCTCTAGACATGACCGACCAGCACACGCACGCGAACGGACACGAGCACGCGGACGGACGCGCTGACACGGGAGACGCGGATACGAAGGGGCTCGGCGATCGCGTCGAGGCGGCGCTCCGGGAGGTCCGCGACCCCGACGCCGGTCTGGACGCCTTCGAGGCGGGCCTGATCGAGTCGGTCGACGTGACCGACGGTCGGGTCACCGTGGAGGCGGACCTCTCGGAGTTCGATCCGGATGGTCGAGAAGCGGTGACGGCGACGATGCTCCGCGCGGTCCGGAGCGTCGAGGGCGTCGAGGGGGCTCACGTCGAGCACGCCGAGACCGGGCCGGACACCGAGGACCGGGACGTCGGCGTCGCGGGCGTCGACACCGTCATCGCCGTCGCGAGCGCGAAGGGCGGCGTCGGGAAGTCGACGGTCGCGACCGCGCTCGCCTGTGCGCTCGCCGACGACCCCGACCGGAGGGTGGGCCTGTTCGACGCCGACATCCACGGCCCGAACGTCCCGTCGCTGCTGGGCGTCGACGGCCCGGTCTACGCCGACGACGAGGGCCACCCGGTACCCGTCGAAACCGGTGGATTAGAGGTGATGAGCGTCGGCCTGCTGGAGGACGGCGCGCCGCTGGCCTGGCGCGGCGCGATGGCCCACGACGCCCTGACGGACCTGTTCGAGGGCACAGTATGGAACGACCGCGACACGCTCTTGGTGGACCTCCCGCCCGGGACGGGCGACGTGGTCCTGACGACGCTCCAGGAGGTGCCCGTCGACGGCGTGGTGGTGGTGACGACCCCGTACCACGCCGCCGTCTCCGACACCGAGCGCAGCGTCTCGCTGTTCCGCGAGAACGACGTACCCGTCCTGGGGACCGTCGTCAACATGGGATCGTTCGCCTGTCCTTCGTGTGGGGACGAACACGAACTGTTCCCCGACGGCTCCCCACTCGAGGACCACGACGCGCCCGTCCTCGCCGAGTTACCGTTCACTCACGAGATGCAGCGGCGGCCGGCGCCCGGCGAGGTGCCGGCGGCGGTCTCGGCGCTCGCCGATAGCGTCGACGAGCGCCTCGCGGAGATCTGGGACGTGACGGTCCCGGAGGGCGGCGTCGACCTCCGCGGACTCGACCCCGAGACGCGCCGCGAGCGGGTCCGCGAGGGGTTCGAGGCCCTGGAATCCGGCGATGAGTTCGCGCTCGTGAGCGACCGCGACCCCACGCCCGTCCGGGGGTTCCTCGCGGACCTCGCCGGCGTCGAGCCCTCCGCGTTCGAGCGGTTCGCGGTCCGGAAGCAGAACCCCGAGACCTGGCACCTCCGGACCGTCCGTCCGTGAGCGCGAGGCGCCGAGCGGGACGACGCCTCGCAGCGATCCGCGGAGGTCTCGGGACGTCCTGACGTGACAGTTCTCCGGCCGCCCGGAGTGCGCCGACCGATCCGGGGATCGAACACCGGGAGTCCGAGCACGGAGCCGTGGGAGCGTCGACCCCGGACAGAGTTATACCCGTGCGTCACCGACTATCACGGATGGCGGAGGAACTGGAGCGAACCCTCCGAGAGGTCAGGGGCGTGCTGCTCTCCGAGCCCGTCAGCCCCCGGGTCGAGCTCCCGGCCGACATCAACCGCCACTACTGCCGATTCGTCGCCGAGACCGTCGCCGAGCGCGTTGACGACGAGCTCGACATCGAGGTCCTGGAGGACGGCGGCCGGGGCTTCGTTCACGTCTGGGTCGCACACGACGGCCGGCATTACGACGCCGAACGCGTCGAGGGCGTCACCGACTACCGGGATCTCCCGTTCTTCCAGCGCCACCCCGAAGCGGCGGTCCACGTGGAGCAGGGTACGGTTTCCCCGGCGACCCTCCGTCAGCGGTGCATGGAACCACTGTATCCGGAGATCGTCGGTATCGATTCCCCGAGTGAATCGGACCGGGTTCCGACGGCCCTCTACTGGAAATACGCCCTGGCTGGCCTGCTGCTCGGCGGAGTCCTCGTCGCTATCGGCCTGGGCGGTGAATGGGCGCTCCAGCGACACCTCGTCGGCGGGTCGGCCCGGTTGCACACGCTCTTCGTCGACATCGAAGTGATCGGCGAACTGGTCCTGCTGGTCTCGCCGATCGTCTTCTTCGTCCTTCTGCCCGCACAGCGGGCCGATGCGCTTTGATACCCTCTCGTAGGGGCGTAGGAGACTGCCGGGCTCGCGTGCCGTATCTCTCGGGTCGAGGCTGTCGACTGGTATCGTCCCGGGGCGGAACTGCGGATCGGACTGCGGTCGCGATCAGACCCCGAGCCGCCGCCTGACGAACTCCGCGAGCATCGGGAGGTCCTCGAGATGGAGGAGCCGGGCGATGGCGAGTTTGTCCCCGCTGTTCGCCTTGCTCAGGGTGTCCTGGTCGAGCCGGTTGAGGTCCCGCAGCAGCCGGTCGTAGCGCTCGTTCGGCGCGAGATAGAGCAGGTGGGTCAGCAGCAGCCGAGAGTCCATGTTCGGGGCGACCTCGCGGTGCCAGAGGTCGTCGTACAGCGAGATGTTCTCCGCGGAGGTGTCCGGCTCGCGGGGGGTGAGACAGTGGTCGACGGTGACCGCCGCCGCTCGAGCGGAACGCATCCCGACGTGGATCCCCTCGCCCCACAGCGGGTCGATCGTGGGAACCGTATC
>JBEPXB010000380.1:0-3841 GCA_041642135.1 Halobacteriales archaeon
GGCGTGACCTCGTCTTCCCCCACCACGAGAACGAGATCGCCCAGAGCGAGGCCGCCACCGGCGAGACGTTCGCGCGCTACTGGCTCCACACCGCCCTGCTCGAGACCGGCGGCGAGAAGATGTCCTCTTCGCTGGGCAACTACTACTACGCGAAGGACGCGCT
The DNA here is from genome assembly GCA_041642135.1 of Halobacteriales archaeon. Classification (GTDB taxonomy): domain Archaea; phylum Halobacteriota; class Halobacteria; order Halobacteriales; family Haloarculaceae; genus Salinirubellus. The sequence continues at coordinate 164 of JBEPXB010000380.1, forward strand.
GCGGGAACTCGGCACGAACGTCCTTCGTTCGTTCTTCCTCGCGGCGCGGTACAACGCCCGGCAGTCCTACGGGGAGGGGCCGATCGAGGAGGCCGAGGAGCGCTGGGAGCGCCTGGAACGGGGGTACGACGCCGCCGTCGAGGCGCTCGACTCCACGCAGGCGTACTCGAAGGTCGAGGACGCCGGCCTCCGCGACGCCGTGACGGAGGTCCGCGAGCGGTTCGAGGCGGCCATGAACGACGACTTCAACACCCGCGAGGCGCTGACCGCGCTCCTCGACCTCGCGGGGGCCGTCAACCGCCACGTCGAGGGCGAGACGTACGACTACCGCGGGCTCCGGCGTGCGGTGGAGACCTTCGAGGAGCTCGGCGGGGACGTCCTCGGGTTCGCGTTCGCGGGCGACGCGGAGGGCGAGGTGCTGGTGCGCGACCTCGTCGACCTCCTGCTCGAGGTCCGCGAGCGCGAGCGCGAGGCCGGCAACTACGACCTCGGCGACGACATCCGGGACGACCTCGAGGCGCTCGGTATCGAGGTGCAGGACACCGACGACGGGCCGAGCTACCGGCTCTGAGCGGCCCAGTTTCGGCACGGCCCCGGCGCCGCAGGCGGCTTCGTGCCCGAGTCGGCCACGAGGTTTATGCGGCGCTCACCGGTAGCCGCGGACGTGTACCAGCGCCGTGTCCTCGCGAGCCTGGGGGTCGTCGCGCTCGTCCTGACCGGTGGCTGTGTCGGCTTCCTGGCCGGCGAGGAGCCGCTCGCTTTCGAGGCCGAGCCCGTCGCGGTGGCCGACGACGCTCGCTCGGAGGCCGGCTACGAGGCGATCCAGGTCGAATCGATGACGACGAACCAGTCGTTCACCGTGGCCGGCGAGACGCGCAACGTCTCGGTTACCAGCCACGTCGCCGCTTATCAACGGGCGGTCGATCTCGGCCCGCTCGGGGAGGCGCCGTTCGCCCGGTTCACCGTACTCGCCACGCCGCAGGTCCGGATCGCTGGACAGACGCTCAACCCGGTGGGCGAACTCTCCGACCGCGAACTGGCGCTCCGGCTCCAGTCGCAGTACGACTCCATCGAGGACGTCAGGTTCGCGGGCAACCGGTCCGTCGAGATACTCGGCGAGCCCCGGACTGTCTCGCGGTTCGACGCGACCACGACCGTCGCCGGCGTCGAGGTCGACCTCGAACTGCACGTGGCGAAGTTCCGTCACGGCGAGGATTTCGTCGTGGCGATCGCCGTCTACCCCGCACGGCTCGACGGCGAGCGGGCCCGCGTGGAGACGATGCTCCGGGGTATCGAACACGAGACGTCGGGCTGATACGGGTGGTGCCGGTCGGGACTATCCTTTTCACTCCCCCGCGACCGACGGGTGGTATGCGACCCAACGCACCGCTCCTCGCGGGTGTCGGCCTCGTGGCACTCGGGACCCTCGGCTACGCCGTCGGCGTCGTCGCCGCCTACCCCGGTCGGTCGCTTGCCATCGCCGGCGTGATGGTCGGTATCGCGCTGCTCGCCGTCGGCGGCGGCCGGGCAGCCGGGGGTGACCACTCGTGATACGGTCGATGGTGTTCGGAGCCGACCGGGAACTCGCGACCTACGACGACGACGGCCCGGAGGCGCTCCGCGCGGCCAAGGCCGCCACGGGCACGACGTGGGTGCGGGTAACCGACGCGAGCGCCGACGAACTCGACCGGGTCGCCGAGGCCTTCGACATCCACCCGCTCGTCGTCGAGGACGTCCACAAGGACGTCCGGTCGAAGACCGAGGAGTTCCCCGAGTACACGTTCACGCTCGTGAAGGACGCCGAGCTCCGGAGGGGCGAGCAGACCTTCGACGAGGAGGTCGACGCGGACCCGGTCGGCGTCGTCTTCGGTGCCGACTGGGTCGTCACCTTCTCGCTCTCGAAGGCCGCCGAGGTCGAGCGGGTCTGGGAGGCCGTCCGGCGGGGCGACGAGCGCCTGCTCGAGCGGGGCCCGGACTTCACCGCCTACCGCGTCGTCGACGTCCTCGTCGACGAGTACTTCGAGATCCTCGACGCCATCGAACACCAGATCGAGCGGATCGAGGAGGAGGTGCTCGTGTCGACGGGGATCGAGACCCTGGAGGCGATCAACGCCGTCAGGCGCGACCTGCTCGCGTTCCGCAAGATCGCGTGGCCGGCCCGCGAGGCCGTCGGCACCCTCGCGCGCGGGGACAGCCGGCACGTCCACCCGATGACCGAGAAGTACTGGCGGGACGTCTACGACCACCTCGTTCAGGTGGTCGACCTCACCGAGACGTACCGCGACCTCGCCCGCGGCGCCCGGGACATCTACCTCAACACCGTCTCGCAGTCGACCAACGAGGTGATGAAGGTTCTAACTGTTATCGCGACTATCTTCCTCCCGCTCACGTTCGTCGTCGGCGTCTACGGGATGAACTTCGCCGGCTCGCCGTACAACATGCCCGAACTCGGCTGGACGTTCGCCTACCCCGCGGTCCTGCTCGGGATGCTCGGCGTCACTGCCGTCATGCTCCTCTACTTCCGCCAGCAGGACTACCTATGACCCGAGCGCGAGCGGGCCGATCAGGACGCCCATCAGGTGGACCCGGCGGGCGCCGAACCTCGCCGGGATCAGTCCCACCAGCGACGCGACGAGGAACACGAGAACGCCGACGAGCCCCGCGAACAGCAGCGAGACGACCGCGAGCAGGCAGAGCACCCCCACGGCGAGTCGCGTGTTGTCGAGGTTCCCCACGAGGTCGAGGTAGCGGTCGCCGACGAGGAGGACGAGACAGAACCCCGCGACCGCCGCCAGCGCCACGGCCGGGAGCAAGAGGACGAGATCGATCGGCGCCCCGGACCGCTCGAACGCCACGAGCACGCCCGTTCGCGGCGACCCGAGCGCGACGAGGGCGAACAGCGCGAAGATCGTGTTCGCCGTGTTGACGCCGCTGGTGGTGACGAGGAACCCCCGGGCACCGTGGCGTCCGGGGACCGCGAGCAGGGAGACCGTCGCGGCCACGGCCGAGGAGACGCCGGGGACGTACCCGACGATAGCCCCCGAGGTCGTCCCCACGAACCCGAGGCCCGCGACCGACCGCCCGGAGAGCGTCACCCTCGCGTCGTCCTGTGGCGGGACGCCGCCCCCGCCCATCGACTCGACGAGCACCGGTGCGCCGAACAGCCCGGCGAACAGCGGGGCGAGCATCCCGCCCACGGCCAGCGGCGCGACCGGGTCAAGGTCGAGCGTGGCCCAGCCGAGCAGCGCCGCCAGCGAGAACGACGCCACCGCACCCGCCATCGCGAACCACCCGTGCTCGGTGACGACCAGTAAGAGCGCCACGAGGCCGAGCGCGAGCGGGAGGTGTGCCCGGAGGGTGGGGTAGGCGGCGACCATCCCGCGGGTGACGGGCAACGCGAGCGGCACGGCCAGGAGGACGGCGAAGCCACTCCCGAGCGCGGAGAGCCGGACCGCCTCTCGCCCCCGGCCCTCGAGGACGAGCCGGTGGCCCGGGAGGGCCGTCGCCGCCATCGACGGGTCGGGAACGCCGAGCGCGAGCGCGGGGACCACGTCGAGGAACGTGTGGACCACGCCGGCCGCGAGGACGGCCGCGCCGACCAGCCGCGGCGGCCCGGGGACGTCCGCCGCCACGGCCGCCAGCAGCAGCGCCACGTTGTTCGCGTGGAGGCCCGGTACC
>JBEPXB010000381.1:0-3830 GCA_041642135.1 Halobacteriales archaeon
TGACCGCGAACGGGATCTACGTCCGGGACGTGCTGGACCCGATGCCGGGCTTTCACCCGCGGCCGGATCTCGACGAACGGCTCGCCGACCGCGGATTCGAGGTCGAGGAACGCCACCGACTGCTCGAGGAGCCGTTCGTCGAGGAGGGGACGCGCGACCCGATGGACCTCTGGCCGATGAACCTCAACCAGGTGCTGTTCGCGACGGCGACCGACCCGACGCCGCCCGAGGAACGGTACTGACCGCCACCTCTCGGCTGGCAGGCTGACCCCCGCCGAAAACCCGGGATCGGTGGGCTCTCGACGGTAGCCTCTTGTCGCCTCGACCCGACGCCAAGTCGTGCGCATCGGTAGCATTCGTCTCGGTGCGGTCGCGCTCGCCGGACTGCTCGTGCTCGCCGGATGCGGGGCGCTCGGGTCCGGCGGCGGGACCGAGGGCGAGGGCGACGTGGAGGCGACGCTCACGCCGGTCGAGGTCCCGGGCGGGTCCGCGGCGCCCGGTCGGTCAGTCACCGAACTCCCACCGGGAGTCGCCCCGGACGGCGTCGAGGACGCGTTCGCGCTGGCCAGGGCCCACACCGAGCAGCTAGAGGGACGCTCGTACACCGTGCGGAGCGTCGTGACACTCCGGTACGCGAACGGGACGCTCCGGGGGCGCCGGCGGACGGTGGCCCGCGTGGGGGCGGACCGGAGCCGGTTCCACGTCGTCCACGTCACCGACGGTCCGAGGCCGCCGCTCCGGCCGGTCCGGCAGGGGTCGGTCAGGGTCCCGGGCCGCTCGGCGTTCTGGTCCGACGGACGACGCCTCCTCTGGTCGGTCTCCCGACCGAACGGCACCGTCTACCGGTCGGTCCCGCCGGACGAGTACGACCCCGGCGAGTCGGGGGTGTGGGAGCGCTGGCAGGGCCCCGCCGACACCGGCGGCGAGGACGTCTACCTCGTGTTCAACGCCGTCCGGACGAGCGTCACGGGCGAACCGGGCGGGAACGGGAGCGAGGGTCTCGTCCGCATCGAGTCGACCGGCCGGTCGAGCGCGGGGTCGGTCGCGGAGGCCCACTCCCTCGGTGCGGCGTACGAGTACCCCCTCGGTGCGGCCTTCGATACGGTCTCCTCGGTGGGACTGACCGCGACCGTCGGTCCGGAGGGGCGCGTCCACGAGTACCGATTCGCGTACGTCGTCGGCGACGAGGACACGCGCATCCGGGTCGTCCGGCGGGTCGGCTACTCGGCCGTCGGGGAGACGAGGATCACTCGCCCGGGGTGGTACGACCGGGCGGTCGGGGACACGAACGGGACCGCCGCGACGGGCGACGCGACCGACACGCCCGCCTGACGGGACGAAACCGGGACCGGCACCTGTTTTACTGGCCCCTCCGTAGCCCGCCCCGATGCCGATATCGGTCGTCACGTGGGTCGCGCTCGTCCCCGCCCACGCCGTCGCCGCGCCGCTCGAACTCAGGTTCGCCGTCGCCGTCGTCGCGGGACTGTTCGCGACGCTCGTCATGACCGGTGCCATGTCGATGCTCTCGGAGGGGTACGTCCCGCCGTACGTCGCCGCCTCGGCGCTGTTCGACGAGGTACCAGGAAAGGTCACCCGCCGGCAGGCCGACGCCGCCCACTACGCCGCCGGGATCCTCGCCGGCCTGCTGTTCGAACTGGTCGTCCTCGCGGTCGAGGCGGTCCGCGACGCGACGGTCGCCACCGCGCTCGTGGTCGGGAACGTCCTCACGCTCGCCGACCTCCTCGCCGCGGTGCTCGTGATCGGGTTCCTCTACGCCTTCTTCTCGTACCTCGTCTTCCCGCGGTACGGCGACCGGCTCTACGACGACCACGGGAGCCGCGAGCGGGTCCGGTTCCACTGGCTCGTCTCGGCGAACGTCTACGGCCTCGCGCTGCTGGCCGGCGTGGTCCTGCTGTACGCGGCCCTCGGACTGTCGGCGCTGTAAACTACCCCACCCTACTCCCTCGGCGCTGACGCGCCTCGGTTCGTTGAGGGTGGGGCTTTGATGTGGACTCCCGGCGATCACGTCCCAGCAATTTGCTGGAACCCGTCGCCGTTCAACATCCCACCAGTTATACGCACGTCTACTGGTGCGTCTCCGCCCCTCGACGTGGGCGAGGAACGGAGTCTGTGTGTCTGCTTCCGAGCGTACCGGAGCGCGATGTTCTTCGCGCCATTATAATCCGCGTTCACTTCGTAGCCGCACTTCTGGCAACAGAACTGCTCGCCGTGGCGGTTATCCTCGTGGGTGAAGCCACAGTCCGTCCGCGAACACCGCTGGCTCGTGTGATTCGGGTCGACCTGCACTACCGCGACACCCCGCTCGGGGGCTTTGTACGAGACGTACTCGTAGAGTCGTCGGAACGCCCAGACGTGGTGCCACTGGGCCTGTGGGAGCCACTCACGGATGTCCGTCAACTCCTCGAACACGATCACGTCACAGCCAGTATCGAGAGCTTCCGTGACAATCTCGTTGGCTATCGTGTGAAGGTACTGCTTCCGCCACGCTTCTTCGCGCTTCCCGAGGCGTTGGATAGCGTTGTGGGCGGCCTGCGTCCCCTTCTGCTGCATCTCACCACGGCGCTTCTCGATCTCTCGTGTCCAGTGGTCGTAGTCGTCGCCTTGCCAGAACGTGCCGGTCGAGGACACCGCGAGACTGTTCACCCCGAGGTCGATGCCGAGGACCGTCTGGTGCCCGGCATCTTCCGAAACCTCGGATGAATCGCTGTCGTACCGCCGCGTCGAGATGTGCAGGTAGAACTCGTCGTCCGTCGGGTCGTATCGAAGGGTACTCTCCCGTATTTCGTAGTCCTCCGAAAGGACGTACCGCTCGTATGGGGTCGGGCTGTCCGAGGGGAGAACGAACGATGGTTCGACCCGGCCGTCGACCGTTGCCAGCGATACCTTCCGCCGGTAGAAGGTGCCACTGCGTCGGTCGTAGTCCATCGTCTCGGAGGTGAATGTCGGCCGGGAGATGCGCTGGCCCTTCTTCCAACGTTCGGCGCACGCCTTGACGGCTTCGACGGCGCGTTTGATGGCGGCTTGGACGAGTTGCGCCTGTAACTCGGTTTCCTCGCGGAGATCGGCGTACAGGGCGTCTCGGACCTGCCGCTTGTTCGTCTTGCACTTGGTGAACGAGTCGTCGTTCCAGCAGAACGCGGCGGTTCGGTTCGCGCAGTGTAGGTACTGCTCGGCTGTCCGGTGGAGTGCGTCCCGCTGGTCGTCGGAAACGTCAAGTTTCACGACGGCCGTGCGGCGCATCTCCATACTTCAGACAGAGTCAGACGGTACTTAAAATACCCCGGAGTCGGACGGCCATCGGGCGTAGGTGGTGGCGAGTCATGTCGGTTTCCTCTCCGGCCTACTCGCTCACTGCGTTCGCTCCTTGAGGCCGGAGGCTCCACCTTGGATTAGCTGAACCGGGACCGCCAAGCCGTGGAAGCGGTGCGGTTTTGCCCCCGGCCCCTGCACACCGGGTATGGCGAAACAGCCCCATATCCTGTGCGAACCGGGCGACGTGGCCGACCTCGCGCTCGTGCCGGGCGACCCCGGCCGGGTCGACCGCATCGCCGCGATCTGTGACGAGTCCGAGCTCGTCGCCGAGAACCGCGAGTACCGGGTCCTCAACGCGAGCTACGAGGGTCGCGAACTCACGCTCTGTTCGACCGGTATCGGCTGTCCCTCCGCGGCCATCGCCGTCGAGGAGCTCGCGAACGTCGGCGTCGAGACGTTCGTCCGCGTCGGCACCACGGGAGCCCTCCAGCGGGGGATCGAGATCGGCGACATGGTCGTCGCCACCGGCGCCGCCAAGGACGAGGGGACGACAAAGC
>JBEPXB010000382.1:0-3813 GCA_041642135.1 Halobacteriales archaeon
AGCCGCTCGAGAGCTGGTTCGAGGTCCGGGCGTTCCCCTCCGAATCGGGGCTCTCGGTCTACTTCCGGGACGTCACCGACCGACGGCGGATGGAGACGGAACTCCGGCGCGAGAAGTCCCTGCTCGAGCGCGTCTTCGAGACGACGCCGGTCGCGCTCGTGGTCGTCGACTCCGGGGGCGAGATCGTCAGGGCGAACGACCGGGCGGAGACGCTGCTCGGGATCACCCAGTCCGAGATCACCGGACGAAGCTACGACCACCCGGACTGGTGCCTCTTCGACGAGGACGGCGAGGAACTCGACAGGGGGGCGTTCCCGGTGACGCGGGTGTTCGAGACCGGCGAGGCAGTCTTCGGCGCCGAGCACGGCATCGAGCACCCGGACGGCTCGCGGCTCTGGCTCTCGGTCAACGCCGTCCCGCACACCGACATCGACGGGACGGTACGCCGCGTGGTCACGGCCTTCGAGGACGTCACCGACCGGCGGGACCGCGAGGCCGAACTCGAGTCCGCAAACCGGCAGTTCGAGGTTCTCAATCGCATCCTCAGACACGACGTCCGCAACGACGTGGGCGTCGTGCTCGGGTGGACGGAGCTCCTGGAGGAGCGTCTCGACGACGAGGGGTCGCTCGAACTGCTCTCGCGCATCCGGCGAACCGCCCGCGACGCCCTCCGGTTGACCGAGACCGGCAAGGACGTCATCGAGGTCCTCTCGACGGACGGGGAGATGCCCCTCGAGCCGGTCTCGGTGCGGGACGTCCTCTCGACGGAACTCGGCAAGCACCGCGAGATGTACCCCCACGCCGAGTTCCGTGTCGACGGTGAGTTCCCCGCTCCGAACGTCGAGGTCGAGGGGAACGAGATGCTCTCGAGCGTCGTCGGCAACGTCCTCACGAACGCCGTCCAGCACAACGACTCCGAGGAACCGACCGTCGAGGTCGGCGTCGAGACGACGGAGGAAACCGTGACGATACGGATCGCCGACGACGGGCCCGGACTCGCTCCCTCGGAGGAGGCCGTGTTCGACCGCGGCGAGAAGGGACTCGACAGCGAGGGAACCGGGCTCGGGCTCTACCTGGTGTCCGAGCTGGTCTCCCGGTACGGCGGCGAGGTGACCGTGGCCGAGAACGACCCTCGCGGGACCGTCTTCGACATCGAACTGAACCGGGTGTAGTGACGGCTGACACCGATCACGCCGCGACCGGCTCGCTTCCCGAAACGCGACGAACCGTTATGACCGGGTAGCGGCTGTCGGAAATCAAGGCGAACTATGGGGCAGGGGAATCCACCGGAACGGCCCGACGGCGAGTCGGTCCGCCGCCGGCTGAACCACCTGGTGTCCGGCGTCCGGCGACGGCTATCGACGAGTGCCGGGCGAGGGGCACCGTCGTGGCTCCCCGGGGACGGGGCGACGAAGTACAGTCCGAGCAGGCGGGCGCTCCTGACGGCGCTCGCCGCCGGCACCGCGGGCGCCGCCGTGACGAACCCCGGTACCGCCGCGGGGCTGCTTCGGGGGGCCGCCGGACTGGGCCCCGAGGAATCGACGCCGCTCGACCTCGTCCCCGAGCGGCGCGTGACCCATCGGGCGGTCGCGAACGGGGAGTGGAGCGATCCGGAGACGTGGGAGGGCGGGTCGATCCCCGACGACGACGCCCGCGTGCTGGTGCCCGAGGACGTCGCGGTTGCGGTCGCGAGCGAACTCGACGCGAGGCTCGACACCGTCCGCGTCGACGGGACGCTGTCGTTCGACCCGACGGTCGACACCCGGCTCCCGGTCGACACGCTGGTGACCACGCTCGGGAGTACCCTCCGAGTCGGGACCGAGGACGAGCCGGTCCGGCCGGACGCCACGGCCCGGATGCTGTTCGTCGACCGCGGCGCCATCGACGAGAAGCGCGACCCCGATCGGGTCGGCCGGGGGCTGATCGTCATGGGCGAGTTCGAGGTCCACGGCGCGGAGACGACGCCGTGGACGGAACTCGGGACGGCGCCGCGGGCGGGCGACCGGACGATTTCGCTACCGGAACCGCCGACGAACTGGTCGCCCGGGGACGAACTGGTGATCCCGGGGGTCGACCCGCTCGAGGACCAGGACGAGGAGGTCCGGGTCGCGTCCGTCGACGGGTCGACGGTCCGGCTCGACCGACCCCTCGAGTACGACCACCTCCCGCCCGCGTCCGACCTCCCGGCGTACGTCGTCCACCTCACCCGGAACGTCCGGTTCGTCTCGGAGAGCCGGGAGATACCCCGTCGGGGACACGTCATGATCCACTCGGCGTCGACGAGCATCCGTCACGCCGGCTGTTACGGGCTGGGACGGACCGACAAGTCCTACCCGTTCACGAACCCGCAGCACGGCGAGCCCCCGGAGGACGTCCCGCCGAACCCGCGGGCCCGCTACGCGCTTCACTTTCACGTCACCGGCATCGGCGCCGAGCCGGCCCACCGCGTCGAGGGGTGCGTCGTCGACGGGAGCCCCGGCTGGGGGGTCGTCAACCACCACAGCCACGTCGACGTGGTCGACTCGGTCACGTACGACGTGTTCGGGTCGGGGTTCGTCGCGGAGGCGGGCGACGAGCGCGGCTCGTTCCGGCGGAACTTCGCGCTCCGGTCTGCGGGGAGCGGCGAGGTCCCCGACAGCCGGGCGTTCGCACACCGGGACGGCGAGGGCCACGTCGACGACTTCGGCCACGGCGGCCACGGCTTCTGGCTCCAGGGACCGATGGTCGCCGTCGAGGACAACGTCGCGGCGGGCCACCGCCACCACGCCTACGCGTTCTGGAACCGGCCGCTGATCGACCGGCCGCTCGGACCCGACGAGGAGATCCGGGACAAGCGCGGGACGGTCCCGAACCTCCCGCTCATGTACGTCCACGGCCAGGAGCCCCTGAAGGGGTCGAAGCACGTCGGGGAGGACTCGGTCTCCTCGGGCTACGTCCGCATCCAGTCGTTCCGTGACAACACGGCCTTCGCCTCCGGGGGCGGCCTGGACGTCTCCCGGCACATGTTCCGGTGGCCCCACGCCCGCTACGACGAGTACGGCACCATCGACGGCTTTACCGCGTACGCGATCGGGCCGCTGGAGCGCGAGGACGGCCGCCTCGTCGAGCCCGACAGGGGGAACGGCCAGGGTGGGAACGTCGGTATCTCGGTGCGGTACAGCGTCAACGTCCGGATCCGGAACGCCCGGCTCCTCGGGCGGGGACCCGGCATCGCGATCAACCGCAACACGCCCTACGCCGAGAACCTCGTCGTCGAGGACTCGGAGATACGCGACTGGGAGGTCGGGGTCAGGCCGACCGAGCGGGGCGAGACGGTGGTTCGAGGTAACGAGCTCTCGAACCAGATCAACGTCGAGGTCACGCCGGAGGGCGAGCGGGGCGTCCTCATCACCGGCAACGAGTTCGACGCGCGCGAGACCGCACAGGTCGACCTCGGTGACCTCGAACTGGACCGACTGGGCCCGCACGAACTGTTCGCGGACGACTGGCGCCGCGGCGTCGAGATCGACGGCCGCACAGCGTACTACCCCGAACAGGCCCCCGACCACGTCCCCGTCCCGAACGGGCGGGCGCTCCGGACGCTCGCGGACGGCGACCGCGACCGCGAGCGGCTGGCCGAACTCGTCGGCGGCGACCCGAAGGACGTGGTCGGCCGGACCAACCGGGAACTGCTGGACCGACACGGCATCGCGGTCGCCGGGGGGCTGCTCCCCGAGGACGCCAAGCGGAACTGGCGGGTCTCGGGCGGGCGGCTCGAACCGGCTCCCGGGGAGCGCCCTGTCGACGAGGTCTGGCTCGAGGCCCAGGAGGGAT
>JBEPXB010000383.1:0-3799 GCA_041642135.1 Halobacteriales archaeon
TACGTCCAGGAGGGCCACATCGAGAGCGGTGACGTCCTGGTCATCCGGAACGAGGGGCCCCAGGGCGGCCCGGGGATGCGCGAGATGCTCGGCGTGACCGCGGCCGTCGTCGGCGCGGGCCACGAGGACGACGTCGCGATGATCACCGACGGGCGCTTTTCCGGAGCTACCCGCGGCCCGATGATCGGCCACGCCGCCCCGGAGGCGTTCGTCGGCGGCCCCATCGGCGCCATCGAGGACGGCGACACGATCACCGTCGACATCCCCGCACGGGAGGTCTCGGTCGACCTCTCGGATGCGGAACTCGAGGACCGACTCGCCGACTGGGAGCCGCCCGAGCCGAACTACACGTCGGGCGTGCTCGCGAAGTACGGGATGGCGTTCGGCTCCGCAGCGAACGGCGCCGTGACGAACCCCGGTCTCACCCGGAACGGGGAGTAGCCGACGAGGACACCGGGCGCCCGGACTTCGAACAGGTATCGGCCGCCACGCGCCTTTATGTACCAGCCCGAACAGCCCGGCGTATGCGACTCGATGGCAAGACGGCGTTCGTCACCGGCGGCGGGTCGGGACTGGGGCGGGCGGCCACGGAACGGTTCGTCGCGGAGGGGGCGACGGTCGTGGCCGCCGACGTCGACTACGAGGGGGCGGTCGAGACCGTCGAGAGGGTCGACGGAAAGGGTGAAGCGGTCGCCCACGAACTCGACGTCAGGGACCCGGAAGCGTTCCGCGACGCGGTCGACGCGACCGTCGATGACCACGGGCTCGATATCGTGCTGAACAACGCGGGCGTCAGTCACGAGCCGTCGGCGATGGAGGAGATAGAGCAGGGCGAGCTCGACCGACTCATCGATATCAACGTCAAAGGGGTGTGGAACGGCTGTGCGGCCGCGCTCCCCCATCTGAAGGAGCAGGGGTCGGGCGCCATCGTCAACACGGCGTCGCTGGCCGGCGTGATCGGCTCGCCGAACCTGTCCGGCTACTCGATGACGAAAGGGGCAGTCGTGAACCTGACCCGGGCGGTGGCCGCCGAGGTCGGTCCCGAGGGGGTCCGCGTGAACGCGGTCTGTCCGGGCGTGACCGAGACCCCGATGCCCAAGCGCGACCGCACCGAGGAGGAGTGGGAGGAACTGGCATCGCGGATGGCCGAGCACTACCCGCTCCGGCGGCTCGGCCGGCCGGAGGACGTCGCCAACGCGATGCTCTACCTGGCGAGCGACGAGGCCGACTGGGTGACCGGTCAGGCGCTGGTCGTCGACGGTGGGTTCTCGTGTGCCTGACGGGACGAACCGGGACGGCGGGTCGGGACTGACCGAGACGGAGAGCCGGGCCGGAACGCGGGGAGTTTTGTCCCCACGCGACGCCGCCACTGTATGGCAGACGACGAGGGCGCACGCGTGCCACTGCTCCGCCAGTCGGACCTCCCCGAGGATTACCGATATCTCTTCGACGAGGACGTTCTCGGCGAGTTGAACCTGTTCGGGGCGATGGGACACGTCCCCCGGGCGATGCAGGCGTACATGCGGTTCGGGACCGCGCTGTGGAATGCGGGCGACCTCTCGACCCGGGAACGCGAACTCGCCATCCTCGCGGTGGCTCGCTCGTGTCGGGCGCGCTACGAGTGGCACCAGCACGTCCGCATCGGGCGGGAGGCCGGTATCTCCGTCGAGGAGCTCCGGGCCATCGCGCGCGACGACGATACCCCGTTCCCGGAGCGCGAGCAGGCGATCATGCGGTACGCCGAGGCCGTCGCGAGCGGGGCCGTCACGGGACCGCTGTTCGAGGCCGCCGAGGCCGTGACCGACACCGAGACCGTCGTCGGGCTGACGCTACTCGCCGGCCACTACCTGCTGACCGCGCGCTTTCTCGATGCCCTCTCCGTGCCGCTGGACGAGCCGTTCGTCGGCTGGCTCCCCGAGGAGTGATACGGACCGTTGTAGTCTTTTACCGCCGATCATCGACCCACGCCGGGTGATCGCCGGAAAACCGTTACGACCGTCCGTACGAGCCGTCGGACACGTGAGACACGTCCCCCGACGGTCGTGGGACAGTAGTCGACCGAAGGATGGTGCCTCAGATCTCGTCCGTCTTCGAACAGTGCGGCAGGTGGTCGGGGAGGTGCCTGATCGACGCCCCGCAGAACGGGCACTGGATCTCCCCGGAGGTCCCCCACTTGCCGTCCGCCACCGAGTGCGAACAGTAATCGTGGACGTGTCGTCGGACGGCCGACCGGGCGTAGTCGAACTGTGCGGCGATCTCGCTGACGGACTGTCCGTCGTCGTACGCGGCACGGAGCTGCCGGCACTCGGCCTCGGAGATGGCTGTACGGCTACTCATCACCGCTCCCCGTCGGCCCCGATCCGAGGGAGTTCTCCCGAGTGGCACGGCGTCCGTTCGGGACACCGACACCACCGATCGGGGGCTCGCCGTTCGATCCCGCGCGTCTGACCACGGTCACGACGGCGGTTCGCGTCGGCGAACGTTATGACTGTTCCCGACTCAGTTTATGAGCCCGGTCGACTCCGGACGGACGCCCGCCGTTCGGCCGTTCGTGGAAAAGCAGTCCGCTCACACTCCGCACCAGTCGCTCCGCTCCCGGGTGCCGAGGTTCAGTCCGCCCTCCCCGATTTGAACGAGCCGAGACGTTCCTGCTCGCTCGCTTTGCTCGCTGCGCGGGCGTACGACTCGTCGGCTCAAATCGGTTCGGGATAGACGTGACGGTCGGCGCATTGCGTCGACAGAACGAGTCCGCCCTCCCCGATTTGAACGGGGGGCAAGCCGATCTACAGTCGGCTGCTCTACCAGGCTGAGCTAAGGGCGGTCGCATCGGGAACGAGACGGCTGTCGGACTTAACGGTTGCCATACGGGCCGAGCGGACGGGGAGGCGACACGTGTCAGACGGGGCGCGAAGGTTCAAGTGAGGTGGGAGACAACGTGTACGACAGGTCGATGAGCAAGATCACGTTCCGCGCCGACGACGACCTCATCTCGCAGCTGGAGGAGTTCGACGCCTCCAAGAGCGAGGTCATGCGCGAGGCCCTCCGGGAGTACCTGGGGGAGCCCACCGCCGGCGTCGGAACGAAGGACGACACACGCGAGCGCGCGGACGGGACGCTCGACGACATACTGCTCGAGCGTATCGACGAGCTCATCGAGGCGCGGCTCGACGCCCGGCTGGGCGCGGCGAGCAAACCCCAGGATATCAACGTAAACATATCGCTGGACGGCGATTCCGAGGGGAACAGCGTCACGCGCGGAGAGGAACGTAAGACAACTCGCGTCGAGTCCGAAAACGCCGGCGAGGAGACCGAGGAACGGTGTAAACAGTGCGGCGAGAACCTGGCGCCCTCTGCCGTTTACTGCTCGAACTGTGGGGAGAAGGCGAGCCACCGCGTCTTCTGCGAATGCGGCGACGAGATCCGCTCGGACTGGGCGTTCTGCCCCTCCTGCGGGCGTCGGACGCCCGCCGCCGACGTGTTAGACAGCTCGTAAACAGCCAGCAAACGGCCTCTAAAGGATGAAAACGACGAACGAGACGATCGAGTCGTGCGTCGATCACGGTCTGATCGGCGGGGCCGACGGCGACGAACCCCACTCTCGCCCGGGATCGTCTGACGGACGCAAGACGGTAAACGCGGATTTCGACCGCTTCGGGCCCGTAAACACCTGTCTGACTATCTCGTCTTACGCGTAGGCAAACCTTTATAATGGTGTGGTCTGTGCATACATCCGCGTAAGACGGTCGTCTTACAGCGCGGTCGGAGTGGGTTACACCCCTCCGCCGTCAGTCGGTTCGGC
>JBEPXB010000384.1:0-3783 GCA_041642135.1 Halobacteriales archaeon
AAGCCGATCAAGTGGTTCTCGACGCGGCCGTTCTGGCGGTACGAGCAGGTCCAGCAGGGCCGCTTCCGCGAGTTCTACCAGACCAACGTCGACATCTTCGGGACGAGCGAACCCGAAGCCGACGCGGAGATCCTCGCCGTCGCGGCGGACGCGCTCACGAACCTCGGGCTCGACCGCGAGGAGTTCGAATTTCGGGTCTCCCACCGGGACATCCTCGGCGGGCTGTTCGAGTCGATGTCCGACGACGTGGACACCCGCGCGGCCATCCGCGCGGTCGACAAGTCCGAGAAGGTCGAGGACGCGGAATACTACCGCCTGCTCGGCGAGGCCGGACTGGACGAGGGACGGGCCCGACAGTTCGACGCGCTGCTGGAGCGGGGTGACCTGACCGAACTCGTCGAGTTCGCCGGCACCGACCGCGTGGAGGCGGCGGTCACGAACCTCCGGGAGGTACTCGCCGCGGCGGAGGACTTCGGCGTCCGGGAGTTCTGTACCGTCTCGCTCGAAACCGCCCGCGGGCTGGACTACTACACGGGCGTCGTGTTCGAGTGCTTCGACGCGAAGGGCCGCATCTCGCGGTCGATCTTCGGCGGCGGGCGCTACGACGACCTCGTCGAGTCGTTCGGCGGCCAGCCCACGCCCGCCGTCGGCGTGGCTCCGGGTGTGATGAACTCGACGCTCCCGCTCCTGCTGGAGGAGGCCGGCGTCCTCCCCGCCGAGAAGCTCTCGACCGACTACTACGTCCTCCGGGCCGGCGACGCGCGGGAGGTCCGGCAGGTCGCCGCCGACGTCGCCCGGGACCTGCGCGAACTGGGACACGTCGTCGAGACGGATCTGACGGGTCGAGGCTTCGGCTCCCAGCTCTCCTACGCCGACGGTATCAACGCCGAAACCGTGGTCATCGTCGGCGAGCAGGACCTCGCGGACGACGCCGTGACGGTCAAGGACATGGAGAGCGGCGACCAGACGCAGGTCCCGCTCGCGGAGTTCCCGCCCGATTCCGGCCGGCCGACCTACGAGGACTACGAGTAGCGACCCTCGGGAGGACTAAGAGTAGCACACGACGGTCCACGTCCCGCCCGGTCCCCGATCCGTGTCGGGAGTCGACCGGGGCCGGGGGTCGGAGGTCCCCTCCCGAGTGTCCACTCCCGGACCGGAAGACACTCACCGCGCGGTCCCCCGCATCCGGCCGTGAGCCCTCCATGTCCACCCCGCGACGCGTAGCGCCGACCCTCGCGCTCTGTCTCGCCCTCCTGACTACTGGCTGTGCCGTGTCCGTCCCGGCCCTCGGGTCGACGGACCCGGCGTTCGAGGAGTCCGGACTCGACTCGCTCCGGACGACCGAACCGGCCTGTGGGACGCCGCGGTCCTCGAACACCTCCGCCGTGAGCCGTCCGGTTCCCGGCGGGCGGAAGCTCTCGATCAACACCACTATCCCGGTCAGGTCGCGCGACACCGAACTCGGGGCGTCGTTCGAGGAGCTCGCTCCGGGCCGGTTCGAACTCGCCATCGAGCGGACCGATGGGACAGGTATTCCGGACTGCTACCTCGAGACGGGATACAACACAACGGTGAACCTCACCGACGAGGTGACCGACCGGTACACGCTGCTCGTGACCTACGACAGCGTGCTCGTGGCGGCGTACTTCTCGGACCCCGGTAGCTCGGGCGCGAGCCACGGGCTCGTCGCCGAGAGCCGGCACTCGCCGTGGGTCCGGAACGTCACCGACGGCGCCGGCGGCGCCGGCGACGGTGCTGCGGACGGTGGCGGCGCTGGCAGCAGTAGTAGCGGGTCGGACGGCAGTGGGTCCGCGAGTACCGCGGCGGCTGAGTCGAGACCACCGAACTAAGTGGGTCCGCGACGTTCGGGCGTCCGTGCGCGCGTACCGGCTCGCATACGACGGGGGATCCTACAGAGGGTTCCAGCGCCAGCCCCACGGCGAGACCGTCGAGGACGCCCTGCTGGAGGCGCTTCGAAGGCTCGGCGTCCTCGACGAACAGGGAGCGATCCCCACGAGCTACGCCGCGGCCGGCCGGACCGACGCCGGCGTCTCCGCGCTCGCCCAGACGGTCGCGTTCGAAGCACCCGACTGGCTCACCCCGCGGGCGCTGAACGGCGAACTGCCCGAGGACGTCCGGGCGTGGGCGAGCGCCGAGGTCCCCGACGGGTTCCACGCGACCCACGACGCGCGGAGCCGGACCTACACCTACATCCTGCACGCGCCGGTCGCCGACGGGCGGCTCGCACGCGAGGTCTGTGCCCGGCTCTCCGGCGAGCACGACTTCCACAACCTCACGAGCGACGACGACGGGACGGTCCGGCACCTCCGGGCGAGTGCCACCCGGGAGGGACCCTTCCTGACCTGTCACTTCCGGGCCGGCGGGTTCCCGCGGGGGTTCGTCCGTCGTGCGGTCCGACTCGTCGAGGCGGTGGCGACCGGCGACCGCTCCATGGGGTTCGTCGATCGCGTCCTCTCGGCCGAACCGCTCGACGGGCCGGACGGGGTGACCGCCGCTGCCCCCGAACCGCTGGTGCTGCTGTCGGTCACCTACCCCGAGGTCGGGTTCGTCGTCGACGAGCGGGCGGCGGCGAGCGCCCGCCAGGTCTTCGGGTCGCGCCGGGCGGCGGCGAGCGCCCGTTCGCGGACTATGGGGCTGCTGTCCGACGGCGTGGACGGGTGATCGTCACCCGTCGCTGCCCGCCGCTCACCACCCGTCGGGCCAGATCCCGGCGGCCCGCATCCCGGGCTCCGCGTCGACCTCGCGGAGCCGGTCGGCGAGGGTTCCCGTGTCGACCCGCGATAGGTCCGACCGCGAGAGGGCGTCGACGAGCAGCGCACAGAGCCCCGCGTGCTCGCGGACGTTCCGGAGGTCGACCTTGTCGAGGGTGTCCGCACGGGTGTGGGCGACCGGGAGACCGCGCGGCCCCCACGACCCGTCGTCGTCGGGGGGCTCGCTGTGGAGCTGCAGCGCGGGGACGCCCGCCCGAAGGAACGGCCAGTGGTCGCTGTAGGGGTGTGGTCGATGCTCGACGGCGAGCGGCTGTTCGACGCCCTCGACCGTCTCGCGGGCGACCCGCTCTATCGCGTCGCTGCCGAACGTGTACGCCTTCAGGTTCCGCGCTCGGCCGGCGCCGTCGACGTTGACGACCGCGTGGACTGCATCGAGGTCGAGCGAGTCGGCGAGCGCGCGGCTCCCGAGCAGGCCGGTCTCCTCGCAGGAGACGCCCGCGACGACGACCCGCCGCTCGGGCGAGCGGTCGGCGAGCAGCCGCGCGGCCTCGACGGCGACCGCCAGCCCGCAGCCGTTGTCGAGCGCCCCCTCGCCGAGGTCGTGGGCGTCGAGATGGGCGAGCAGGACCACGCACTCGTCGGTGTCGGACCCGAGTTCGCCGACGACGTTCCGTGCGCTCGCCTCGTCGGTGCTCGCCTCGACGCGGAGCCGGGCGGATGCCCCCGAATCGGCGTACCGGCCGAGCCGCTCGCCGGCCTCGTGGCTCACGCCGACGGCCGGGACCGCGCCGGGCTCGCCGAAGCGGAGCGTCCCGGTGACCGGGAGCCCTCCGGGTGTGTCGTTGACGAGCACGAACGCTTCCGCACCTGCGGCGACCGCGTGGCCGTACTTCTCCATCCGGTGGACGTGCCGTGGACCCGGAGAGCCCTGCCGCGCGAGGACGATCCCGCCCGACACGTCGACCTCGTCGAGTTCGTCGGGCGTACACTGTCCGGCGTCGACGAGAGGGGCTTCGACGTCGCCCGAGGGGGTGTACGGGAGACCGACGGT
>JBEPXB010000385.1:0-3781 GCA_041642135.1 Halobacteriales archaeon
CCCCCCCCCCCCCCCCCCACGACGGGGACGACCGGGACGAGAGGAGGGACGGGGACGACGACCGCGCGGGGACCACCGACGGCGGGAGCGACGCGGGGACCGAGCGCTCGCGGCTCCGCGCGCTGGCCGACCTCGTGCGGCAGCCCCGGGTGGCCGCGCTGGTGCTCGCCCGCGGCCTCCCGCTGACGGTCTGGATCGGGTTCGTCACCTACAACTCGATCGTGGTCGTCCGGTTCCTCGGGGGGACGCCCACCCAGGCCGGGGGCCTGGTCGCGGTCGGCAGCCTCGCGTACGCGGCGGCCGCGAGCCAGGCCGGACGGATCACCGCGCGGTTCGACAGCCGGCTCTACCCGCTCGTCGCCGCCAACCTCTGTCTCGGCGCGGGGTTCGCGCTCTTCCTCCTCGCGCCCTCGCTCGTGGTCGCCGGCGTCGGTATCGGCGTCTCGGGCGCCGGGTTCGGCGTGGCGCTCGCGCTCTACCGGAGCGTCATCACCGGGCTCGCCGGCCCGTCGCTCCGGGGGAGCCTCGTCAGCCTCGCCGAGGCGTTCGGTCGGGTGGTCGCCACCGCGACACCGATCCTCATGGGCGGGGTCATCGCCGTCGGGACCCCCCGCGTCGGCCTCGAGGCGGCGGTCCAGGCCGCCGGACTCGGCGCCGCCGCGGTCGCCGGCGTGGGCGGTGTCTGCTGTCTCCTCGTCGCCAGCCGTTCCCCGCCGGTGGGCCACGGCGAGTAGTCGGGGTCGGCCGACCCCGGCGAGCACCCACCGTTCTCCCGTGACCCGCTACCGTCCTGTATCCCGGGTCCGCAGTATCTCGTCGGCCAGGAAGTACCGGAAGCCCTCCACACCGGTGTACTCCCGCTCGAACCGCTCCTCGTCGACGAACGCGAGCAGAGGGTCCGACCGGTAGGTCTCGACCGGGTCGGTCGCGTCGTTCCGCTCCCGTATGCCCCTGGCGACGACGCCCGCGTACGGTCGCAGTCTCGACGCCTCGACGTACTCCCCGAGCCGGGAGTACCGCAGCGTCCAGAACAGCCGCTCGAGACCCGACGCGCGCTCCATCCGATCGGCTCGCTTCAGTTCCGCCGACGTGGTCGGTCGCCCGCCGTACGTCTCGCGGTAGAGGTCGTCCACCCAGCGCTCGTACAGCCGCTTGTCGTAGCGCTCCAGCCGCGAGAGCCCGTTCCAGAACGCGAGGAGTTCGGCGTCCACGAGCGGGAACCAGACGTCGAACCCCATCAGGCCGAGCGGCCGCACGGTGAGGAAGTTCGGTATCCGTTCGCGCCAGTACCAGCGCTCGACGGCCTCGAACGGACCGCCAGTCGGGACGGCCTCCGCGCGGAGGGTCCGCTCGATACGGTTCTTCACCGCCTCGACCGCCTGATCGTCGAACCCGTACCGGTCGTAGTGCTGCTCGTACACCGCGTCCACGACAGTTCCTGTGTCCGTCGAATCGTTCGAACCGAGCAGCCGACGGGGGACGAACGACCCGGCGCCGAACAGCTGGTGGCCGTGGAGCCGGAGGGCGTCGTCCTCGACCGCGTCAGCCGACTTCAGCCCCTCCTGGATCGCCATCTCGACCGGGTGGGTGTGTGACATGCCGCTCTGCCCCAGCCGCCGGACGATCTCTCGCCACAGATCCGACCGGTGGCCCGCCAGGACGCCGTCCCGGGTCAGTTCGACCTCGAGGTGGTCGAACCCGACGTCCTCGACCACTCGCTTTGCGACCTGGAGGTCGTAGTCCGCGTCCTGGATGTTCGAGTAGGTGAACAGGACGACGTCGTCGAACCCGAGCCGGTCGAGCATCGTCACGATCAGCCTGGAGTCGTGGCCCCCCGAGAGCCCCATCACCACCTGCCGGCCGTTCGCGACCGCTCGGACCCGCTCGAAGGCCCGACGGAGGACGTCCGTCCACTCGGCGCACCGGTCCGTGCCGTAGCGGTCGGGCTGCGGGTCGTCCCTGAACGAGTAGTACTGCCGGCTCGAGACGCCACCCCCGGCGTCGACGCGGAGCACCGTCCCCGGTCGTGCCTTCCGGATCGACGGGTCGAGCGTCCACTCGCCGGAGACGTAGGTGGCCATCCGGAACTCGAGTTCTCGGTCCCGGGGGACGGGGCCGCCCCCGACGGCCGACCCGAGGTCGCCGAAGTGGTCGGAGACGCGGGGCGGGTCGCCGGTGCCGTAGAACACCGCCCGGCTCCCGATCCGGTCGGAGACGACGACCACCGCGTCGAGGGGGTCGTCCCCGTGAAACGCCGTCCCGGCGGCGTGGACGCTCCCCCGGTGGATCCAGTCGTCGGCCGTCAGGGCCAGTTCCGCCGCCATCGATCCGAGGCAGACGGTACCCCATAATGGGGGTTCCGGACCGTGGGTGCCCGTAATGCGGGTCACGGGGAGGGTTCCGGACCACGGGGACGGGACGGGGGTTACTTCAGCACGCCCCCCGACCGACGGGCATGAGCGAACTCGGGAAGGTCGACCGGTCGTTCTTCGAGGCGGTCATCCGGCCGCGCCTCGGCGCCGACCGCGAGGACGTGGCGCTCGGGCCGACCCACGGGGTGGATTTCGGCGTCATCGACGTCGGCGGGCGGGCGCTCGTGACCGCGACCGACCCCGTCTCGATCCTCCCGGAACTGGGGTTCGAGCGGGCCGGTCGCCTCGCCGTCGACATCGTGCTGGCCGACGTCGCCGTCTCCGGCGTTCCGCCGACCCACCTCGCGGTGAGCCTCTCGCTCCCCCCGGGGATGACCGACGAAGAACTCGCGGCGACCTGGCATGGGATGGCCGGCCACTGCGAGGACCTGGGCGTGAGCGTCGTCACCGGTCACACCGCACGCTACTCGGGTATCGACTACTCGTGGGTGGGCGGCGCGACTGGCTTCGGAATCGGCGCGTTCGAGGACCTCGTCCGGCCGGACGGCGCCCGGCCCGGCGACGCGCTCGTCGTCTCCACGGGGCCCGCGGCGGAGGTTGCGGGCCTCTTTTCCACCCTGTTCGGCGACCGGCTCGGTCTCCCCGAGTCGACGCTCGAGACGGCCCGCGAGCGGCTCGACGACATCGAGGCCGTCCGGGACGCCCGGGCGGCCTTCGAGGCCGGCGAGGTGACGGCGATGCACGACGCCACGGAGGGCGGCGTGGTCGGGGGGCTGGTCGAGATGGCCGTCGGCGCCGGCGTCCGCTTCGACGTCGAGCGTGCGAAGATGCCGCTCGCACCCGGCGTCGAGGCCGTCTGCGAGGCCGCCGGCGTCGACCCGTGGCTGGTGACCAGCTGCGGGACGCTCCTCGTGACGGTCGACCCGGACGACGCCGACGCGGTCGTCGCCGCCCTCGAGTCACGGGGTACTCCCGCTGCCGTCGTCGGAGGCGTCGCGGCGGGCGAGGGGGTCTACGTCGACGGCGAGCGGGTCGAGGCCCCCGACGCGGACCCGTCGTGGGCAGCCGCCGAGGCGCTGTCCGAGAAGGAATGACCACTTATTTCTACTATATATCTGTGTTCGTCTTCTGTCTGGGTTTATCGTACGAATAACTGCCGGTAAGATCTCCCTTTTTTGTGTATACGACTACTCGTGGCATACCGTGGCAACCATGGAGTTCTACCGGAGCGAGTCCCCGACCCTCCCGCCCGTGACCGCCGAGACGCCGCTTCCCGCGTCCGTGACCCTCTACCTCCGCGCCGGGGCGCCGACCGCGGCGCGCGACCGCCAGGCAGACGCCCGGGCGCGGATCGAGGCGCTCGTCGACGCCGGGGTGCTCCCGGCCCTCGAAGATCGGAAGAGCACACG
>JBEPXB010000386.1:0-3774 GCA_041642135.1 Halobacteriales archaeon
CGGGACCGAGCCCGGGGTCGATCCCGTCACCACCGGTTCGGATCTCCGGGACGTCCTCGAGGCACACCGGACGGAGACGGGCGCTCCGGCCGGATCGTCCTCCGACGACGACTCGCACGCCGGGTCGCCCCCAGTGGTCGACGACGAACTGAGCGACGACGTCCTCGATGCCCTCGAGGACGCGAGCGAGTTCGACGACATCGACGCACTCGTCGCCGAGATGGACGACGTCGACGACGAGTCGCTCGAGGGCTGGGGGGTACTCGAGGAGGGTGGACCGGCGGACGCCACGGTCGACTCCCTCGACGAGTCCGACCCCGAGGAGACGCCCGACGACCCGACGGCCTTCTTCGAGTCGGTCAAGGAGGACGTCGGCGGGGGGCCGACCGACGTCGAGGACCTCCAGAGGGACATCGAGGCCGTCGAGTTCGGCGAGTTCGACGACGACGACGTCACCATCGACGAACTCCTCGAGCTGGACCCGGCCGAGGACCCCGGGGAGGTCGGCGTCCCGGAACCGACGGACGACGGCCCCCGAGGATCGACCGGGGAGCCAGCCGACACGACCGAGGAACCCGCGTCGCCGGGGTCACGGACCGACGCGGCGGGGGGCGGTGGCGAGGATGTACCACACCCGCCGAACGGGCCGGAGCCTCCCGCGGCCGACGAACCGACGACGGACGACGGACGGACCGACGAGCCGGGGAGCGAGGAGCCGACCGACGCCATCGAGGAGACTGTGGCGGAGGCCGAACAGGGCGGGTTCGAGTTCGGCAGGGTCCAGCGGACCGACGCGGCCGACGGGTCGGCAGCCGACGAGTCCCGGGAGGCGTCCGCGGCCGGGGATGCCTCGGACGGCCCGACGCCGGCGTCCGCGGACGAGGGCCCGACGCGGGGCGCGGACGCGACGGCGACCCCGGAGGACGACGTGCCGGACCCGGACTCGTTGCCCGACGTGGACCTGGACCTGAGCGGAGCAGCCGTCGAGGCCGGGGCCCCGGCGGGGACCGGGATCGACGTCGAACTGGACGAGGAGATGGTCGCGTTCGAGTCCCGGTTCGCTGGCGCGCTCGACCGGGCGTCGGGCGGGACCGAGGCCGGGAGCGAGAGCGACGGCGAGACGAGCGGCGTCTTCCAGACGGCGGTGACGACCATCGACGAGAGCCTCCTCGACGGGGACCGCTTCGGTGCGAGCGACGGGAACGGAACCACCGACGCGAGCCTGTCGGACGGGCTCCCGCCCCTGACGGTGACCGTCGAGACGGCCGAACGGTTGATGACCATCGCCGAGGAGCTGTCGCTCGTCCGCCACCGCGTGGAGGAGGCGCTCGGCGAGGAGGCGCCGGACCTCCAGCGGCTCGCCGCCGAGTACCGGCGCACGGTGACCGACGTCCGCCTGATGCCCCTCGAGACGGCCATCGAGGACATCCCTCGGACGGTCCGGGATCTGGTGCGCTCACAGGACAAGGAGGTGGACCTCGTCGTCGAGGACACCGACGTCAGGCTGGGCCGGAGCGTCATCGACCGCCTGCGCGACCCGCTGGTCCACCTCGCGCGCAACGCCGTCGATCACGGCATCGAGCCGCCCGCCGAACGGGTCGCGGCGGGGAAACCGCCCGAGGGTCGGATCGAGCTGCGGACCGAACAGGCCGGCGACGAGGTCGTCATCGAGCTGTCCGACGACGGCCGGGGGATCGACCCCGACAGGGTCCGCGAGTCGGCGGTCGAACGGGGGCACCTCTCGCGGGAAGCGGCCGACGAACTCACCGACGAGGAGACGTACGACCTGCTGTTCGAGGCCGGCGTCTCGACGACCGACGAGGTGACCGACGTGAGCGGTCGGGGCGTCGGCATGGACGTGGTCGGTCATCGGGTCGCCACGCTCGACGGTCGCGTCGAGGTGGAGAGCGAGCGGGGCTCCGGGACGACCGTCCGCCTGGTCGTGCCGGTCTCGATCGCGCTCACGGAGGTCGTGTTCGTCGAGGTCGGCGACGAACGGTTCGGCGTCCCCATGGCCGGCGTCGAGAGCGTCACCGAGGCCCCCGACGACCTCGAACACCGGGGGTTCGTCAGGCTCGAGAACGTGCCCTCGACCGCCACGCCGGGGGAGATCGACCCCGGGGACGACGTCCCGTTCGTCCACCTCCGCGAGGCGCTCGGCGTCGGGGGTGGGCAGGACCCCGGTCCGGCGAGGATCCTCTGGATCCGCACCGGAACCGACCTCCTCGCCATCGGCTGTGACCGGGTCGTCGGCTCACGGAGAGTCATCGTCCGGCCGTACGAGGACCTGCTCAGGGACGTCCCGGGGGTACAGGGCGCGACGACCCGGTCCGACGGGCGACCGGTGAACGTGATCGACGTGGGGTCGCTGTGATGGCCCGGCACGGACCCGCCGAGAGGGGACGGGGGGTGGTCGTGTGAAACTCGACGTGGACGCGCTGGGGACGTTCTACGAGATGGCCCAGGAGGGGGCGGGGCTGGCGGCGAGCCGCCTGACCTCGATGACCGGCCTCCCGGCCAGGGTCGGAGTAACACACGTCAACTTCGCCCGCGGGACGAGCGTCCGTCGGGACCTCGACGACGGAGTCGAGCGTGCGGGCGTCCGCGTGAGGCTCTCTGCCGGCGTGACCGGCACCTCGCTCCTGCTGTTCGACGGGGAGAGCGCCGGAACCGTCACCGGGACGGTGACCGAGGGCGCGGTGCCCGCCGACCCGGAGCGGGCCCGCGAGAGCGCCGTCACGGAGGTCGGGCAGATCATGAACAACGGCTACGTCGACGGCTGGGCGAACGTGCTCGACACGACGATCGACGTCTCCCCGCCGACGTACGTCGAGGGGAGCGCTCCCGAGGCGTTCTTCGACGGGCCGACGCCGGCTCCGGACGGGGACGAACTGGCGGTCGTCTTCCGGAACGCCGCCGAGACGGTCGAGCGCGAGATCACGTTCCGCCACTACCTGCTGCCCGACCGGGACACGGTCGAGCGGCTGTTCCAGCGGCGCGAGAGCGACCGGTCGATCGAACTCGAGAAACTCGCCGGGTTCGACCGGATCGCACACCGGGGTGCCGAGGCCGCCGCCCGGAGCCTCTCGAAGATGACGGGGATCGACGCGAGCGTGGACATCCGCCGGATCAACTTCGTCTCGCTCGACGCCATCCCGAACGAGATCTCGACCGAGCCACAGGTCAGCGTCGCGTTCAGCTTCAGCGGCATGCCGAGCGGGTACCTCCTGATCCTCTTCGACGAGCCCTCGGCACGGGCGCTCGTCGGGGCCGCCCTCGACGCCACGACCACGGCCGAGTTCGGCGCGCTCGAGCGCGACACGGTCCAGGAGCTCGCCAACGTCATGGCCAGCGGGATGCTCGACGGCTGGGCGAACCTGCTCGATACGCACGTCGACCACTCGACGCCTGCGTACGCCCACGACATGGGTGCCGCGGCCGTCGACACGCTCGTCGTGGGGCTCGGTCAGCGACAGGAGTTCGCGTTCGTCTTCGACACGCAGATCCGGGCGGTCGACACGGAGCTCGACATCGACGTCTTCGTCATCCCGGACGAGGCGGATCTGAAGGAGGCGCTCGCGTCGTTCGAACTCGACGCGGTCGAGGGGACGTCGCCGACCGCGTCGACGGAGTTCCCCGTCGATGCGGGGGAGATCGACCCCGACGAGTTCAACTGGATCAGCGAGCGGGAGGAGCACTGATAGGGTCGGTCGTACCGATTTACCGGCGATCGCCAGGGCGGGATCGGGGATCGCCGGTAAAGGACTACGACCG
>JBEPXB010000387.1:0-3748 GCA_041642135.1 Halobacteriales archaeon
GTGGGCCTCGCCCTCCTCGTAGGAGGTGTGCGCGCAGTACTCGGGACCCTCCGCGTCGAACTCGGGTTCCGGGTCAGGCATCGGCGTCCACCTCGTCGGGGTCGACCATGAGCCGCGGCGCCGCCGTTCGTTCGAGCATCCGGTAGGTGTAGGTCATCTCGCGGTGCTGGCGCTCCCAGTCCCCGGTGTGGCTCCCGTCCCGACCCAGTTCGTCCGGAAGGGTCGAATCGGGGTCCTCCTCGGGGGCGAGCGGGAACCGGAGCCCGAGCCCCTCGAGGAACCCGCTCGTCAGGACCAGCCACTCCTCGCGGATCGCTCCCAGCGAACGGGTCCTGATCCCGAGGTCGACGATCCGTTCTTCCTGATCCGTGGGGACGAACAGCGTCAGCGCGTGGGGGAACAGCCGGTCGAGCGCGGTCTGTACCCGTCGAAGAGCCTCGTGGTCCTCGCATAGCCGTTCGAGCCAGGACTGGGCGTGGTCGCGGTGGTAGGACTCCTCGGCACGGACCTTCCCTACTCGGTCGGCGATCCGGGGGTACGAGGAGCCCTCGAGGGCCCCCAGCAGCAGCCCCTCGTAGGTGTCGTAGAGGTACGCGCGGACGAGCAGGTCGGCCCAGTCGCCCTCGGCGAACGCCAGTTCGACCAGCGTGGCGTGCCGGAACTCCTCCGGGGGACGCTCCCAGATCAGGTCGGGTTCGGTGTAGCCGAAGTCCTCCAGCAGGTCGTACCAGAGCCGTGCGTGGCCGAGTTCGTCCTGTGCCACGTTGGCGATGGAGATGTCCGCCTCCAGCGTGGGGCCGCGGACCTGCCAGTCGGTGTACCGGTCCGCGAGGACGTACTCGTCGTCGGCCATCGCGAACAGGAGCGCCTCGACGGCCGCCCGCTGTTCGGACGTGAGGTCCTCCGGTCCGCCGAGCGTCTCGGGGCTCACGAGCCACCACCCGAGGCGTCCGACCTGCCGGAGGCGGCCTGCCGGTCCCGCTCGGCCTCGGCGGCCTCCTGCTCGCGCTGGGAGTCGGCGATCTCCTCCGCGAACGTCTCGTCGGTGTTGTAGTTCGTCGCCCAGCGGTACTCCTTCTGGGTGGTCCCGCCCATCGCGACGCGCTCGTCGTCGGAATCGACTTCCGAGATCTCCGCCTTCGGGACGACCCACAGCGAGTTCGCCGGCTTGCGACGTGCGTGCATCACCTGTGCGAACTGCTCGGCGAGTTCGCGGTTCGGCGCGTGGACGTTCCCGGCGTGGACGTGGTAATCCTTGCGCCGCTCCTGGCGGAACACCTCCCAGATCATCTAATCGCCCTCCGCGGTCGCGGTTCCGGCCGGCGCGGCCGTCTCGTCCTCGATCGCCTCGCGGACCCACTCGACGGCCTCCTCCGCCCGCCGACGCTTCGCGATCTGTCCCTTCCCCGTCGGGAACTCGTTGCGCGCGACGGTGAAGAACTCCTCCCAGTCGAGGTCCTCCTCGTACACCTCGTAGTAGTCCTCGTCCGCGTGGTACTCGACGCGTGGGTAGTCGGGTATCTCGAGCCCGTACTTCTCGGCCTTCGGGAGGTAGGCGTTGAGGAACGCGTTCCGGAGGTCGTCGTTGGACATGGTCTTGAGTCCCACGGCCATCGAGAAGTCGCTGTGCGTCGAGCGGTCGTCGGTCGGCCCGAAGAACTGGAGGATGCGCGGCCACCACCTCTCGAAGGCCGCCTGCAGTCGCTCGCGGTCGCGGCGGGTCCCCGACGCGATGGTCCGGAGGATGTCCTCGCCGTGCTTGATGTGGAACCCCTCCTCGAAGCAGATCTTGTCCATCGCGTGGGCGTACGGCTCCCACGAGGTCCGCTTGAGGGTTGCCTGTCGGCGCATCGCCGCCCCGTCGACGAAGAACATGATCATCGGCAGCTCGTACCAGTCGGAGAGCGGGTAGTGAAAACAGTTGAGGAACTTGCCCTCTCCGGCGGCGAGCTCGTCCAGCATCTCCTCGCGGGTCTTCACGCCGAGGTTCTCCGCGGCCCGGTACAGGAGCTGTCCGTGCCCGATCTCGTCCTGGACCTGCGCGCTCACCGCGAGCTTCCGGTCCAGGCTCGGTGCCTGCCGGATGAACGGCCGCTCGACGTACGCGCCCATGATCTCGCTGTTGGCGTGGAACTGGATCATCCGGGTCGCGGCCTCGCGGTACTCCCGCGGCATATTGTCGCTCGGGCCGAACTCCCGGGGGCCCGCCCGCCGTTTCACGGTGTCTATATCCATCGTTCCTGTAAGTTACCCGGCGGACACGCAAACCGCTTCACCCGGCCATGGCGCGGTTTTAAGAGAATAGCGTCCGTGCAGGGGGGCATGATCGCGGAGTGTCTCGTCGTCGAGGTCCGCGTCACCGGCGACGACTGCCCGGTGGCGGAGGCGGCGCGCGCGACCCGCGCGTCCGTCGACGCGAACCCGCCGCTCCGCCGGGTGGACGGTCACACGCTCCTGCATCTGACGGCCTCGGACCCCGCAGTCGGCGAGCACCTCGACGACGACGACCGGATCCGCTACCTCCACGGTGCGTCCGCGGGCGGCCGCCACAGCTACCGCTGTCTCTCGAAGGCCCCCTGCGTCGTCCACCGGCTGGTCGACGCGGGCTTTCTCGTCGACTCCATCCACCACCGCGCCGGGACCGAGCGCTACGTCGGCGCGGTGGTCGGCCACGACGTGCTCCAGGGCGTCATGGAGGCCGCCGGCGGAACCGTCGGCGTCTCCATCGAGCGCATCTCGCCGCTCGGCGACGAGGGCGACGACCCGGTCGCGAAGCGGTGGGACCTGACGCCCGCACAGGAGCAGGCGGTCGAGGCGGCGTTCCGGATGGGCTACTTCGCCGTCCCCCGGGAGGCGACCGCCAGCGAGGTCGCGGAACGGATCGGCGTCTCGAAGTCCGCCTTCCTCGAACGGCTCCGTCGCGCACAGTCCGCGTTCTTCGGGCACGTCTACGGCCCGGACGAGGGGTGAACGGTCACAGCGAGCGTAGCGAGCGAGACCGCTACCGAACGGCGAACGGGGTGATAGGGGGTATCGTAGCCGGCCGGAAGGTTCGACCCGCCGACGAGGGCCGAGTGGGGCGGACCCGGGACGAGAAGTTACGAGTGGCGATGATAACCCCTGTGGGCCGCGAGGAGTGGGGTGGTCCGACCGTTTTATTCCCCGGGCGACGGACCCACGGCCATGGACGGTTCGACCGGGGCGGCGGGCGCTCACGACGCGGAGGGGCACCACCACGCCAGCCGCTGGCCGCTCCTCGCGGCCGTCGGTGCGGGCACGCTCTACGCCGGGGTCGGCCTCGCCCTCGTCGGACTCGATCTGGTCCCGGGGGTCCTTCCGCTCGCCCTCGGAGTCCTCGGCGGCCTCGGCCTCCTCGCCGGGATCGCGGGGTGGGTCGAGGAGGCGTTCCTCCGGGACTACTGGTCGCGCGCCGGCGACCGCTCGGGGCTCTACACCGGCGGGATGGTGCTGTTCCTCCTCTCGGACGTCGCCACGTTCGCGGCGGGGTTCGTCTACTACGGGTTCGTCCGGGTCGGCGCCTGGCCGCCCGAGCACCTCCCCCCGCTGCTCGGCTCGCTCGTCGTTGCCAACACGCTGGTCCTGCTGGCGAGCAGCGTCACCCTCCACTACGGTCACGCGGCCCTGGAGCGTGGGGACCGAACGCGGTTCACCCGGCGGCTCGGGGTGACGCTCGCGCTGGGTGTCGTCTTCGTCGCCGGGCAGGCGTTCGAGTACTACGAGTTCGTCG
>JBEPXB010000388.1:0-3747 GCA_041642135.1 Halobacteriales archaeon
GGTTCGTCTGGGTCGACCCTGACTTCGTCGACGAACTCCGGCCCCGGCACGTGGGCTACCGGAGCGTCGATGACTCCTCGGCGTACCCGCTCGACTACCACGACGGGGCCCGCCGACTCGAGGTCGGGACGGCCAACCCGGCGCCGTACGCGGCGCTCCGCGAGGCCATCGCGATACACGGCGAAATCGGCCTCGGGACGATACGCGACCGTATCCAGGGCCTCACCGACCGGCTGAAAGACGGTATCCCGGAGGACCGGCTCGTCTCGCCCCGCGAGTTCGAGTCGGGACTCGTCGCCTTCGAGGTCGAGGAACCGGAGGCCGTCGTCGAACGGCTCGAAGAGCGGGACGTCCACGTCCGGAGCGTGCCGCGCCCGAACACGGTTCGTGCCTCCGTCCACGTCTTCAACGACGAGGTCGACGTCGACGCCCTGCTCGACGGCCTGCCGTTCTGATAGTGATTCGCAGCCGTCTTTGGACGTTCTCACGTGCCAGTTTCTTGACGGCTCAAGATTGCGCTGACCGATTCAGAGAAGAGATCCAGCCGAACGCCACCTCCAGTATATTGGCAAAAATAAGTCATACTATGTTATGAGCTTGCGAAACATTAATCTTCTTTAATGAAGGAAATGTCCTTGCCAACAAACCAACCACTGCCGGAAACCAATATCGACGCGCTCAGAACCGAATTCAGGGGCGAGGTACTGCTCCCGACCGACGAAGGATACGACGGGGCCCGGTCGATCTGGAACGCAACGGTCGATAGGCACCCGTCGGCGGTCGTACGACCACTCGGAGCCGCCGATGTCATGGCTGCGGTCAAGTTCGCCCGTGAACAGGACCTTGAGATCTCTATCAAGGGGGGAGGACACCACGTGGCCGGACACGCCGTCACGGACGGCGGGCTGATGATCGACTGTTCGGCAATGAAATCGGTCCGCGTCAATCCCGAAGAAAGACGGGCGTGGGTCGAACCGGGAGCGCTCCTCCACGACGTGGACGTCGAGACGCAGGCACACGGGCTCGTCCTCCCGGGCGGGTTCATCTCTCTGGTTGGAATCGCCGGTCTGACGTTGGGTGGCGGATTCGGATATCTGTCACGATCGCTCGGGTTAACGATCGACAACCTTCAGACGGTCGAGATGGTGACCGCTGATGGGGAATTTGTCACCGCGAGCGAAAGCGAGAACCCCGACCTGTTCTGGGCGCTCCGCGGTGGCGGCGGCAACTTCGGCGTCGTGACGGCCTTCGAGTTCGATCTCCACGAACTCGACCCGGCCATTTTGGCGGGCCCCGTCGTCCACGACTTCGCGGATGCCCCCGAGGTAATGAACGAGGTCGCTGATGTCCTCAAAGAGGCCACTGACGAGGTCGGGTGCCTCATGGTTATCCGGAAAGCGCCACCTGCACCCTTCCTGCCCGAGGAGGTTCACGGCCAGCTCGTGCTCATAGTGAACGCGGTGTACGGCGGGGACGTGTCCGCGGGGGAGAAAGCGCTTGCCCCCATCCGTGCGATTGGCTCGCCCATCGCTGACGCCGTCGGACCGAAGTCGTACGCGACGTTCCAGACGATGTTCGACGAGGCGGGGGGTCCTGGCGCGCGGAACTACTGGAAGTCGCACTATCTCGCGGAGATGACTGAGGAGGCTATCGGTGTCATCTGCGACCGGGGTACCAACATCGCCTCGCCCGAGACGGTCATCGGCATGATGGCGCTCGGCGGCGAGATCGCACGCCGGCCGGCCGACTCCACTTCTTACCAGCACCGCGACGCAAAGTGGGTCGTCGTCATTCAGGCGCGCTGGCGCGATGCAGACGAGGACGAGACTCACACCGAGTGGGCCCGGGAACTCTTCGACGGCCTCGCACCGCACGCGACCGGTGGCGTGTACCTCAATGCCACCACCCCCGAGGAGAGCGAAGCGGGCGTTGCTGACGCCTTCGGGGAGGAGACATACGAGCGACTCGCGGCGGTCAAGGCTCGGTGGGATCCGGAGAACGTCTTCCATCTCAATCCGAACGTGTCACCAGCAGCCTAATCGACGTCTCAGCGGCGTTCACCGAGGCTGCATCCGATGATTAATCCGGGCTGTCCTCACAGGACGATCAGTACGCCTTCGATGCTAGATCCTACCTCATCGACAGAGCGACTGTCTAGTTCTCGTTTGGCCCGTTTTGAGATTTTTCAGTGCTGAATACGCGCGCTGTATCTCGCACGCCGATCCTGTCATATTTTAGAAATTTATTGGGGCGAAGCTATGGATTGCTCTGCTCATCACTATGGGTCCCGACGTCCCCGGACGGCGGTCCCGTCCCGGGGGCCGTTCGCGTCCGCCGTCGGACGCCCCGCCGCGTGCGGTGTCGGTTCGGGGCGCCGAGCGTTCCCGACTCCCTGTCGGTGACCCGGGGTCCGCGGGGGGGAGACTGCGGAGCGTCCCCGGCTTGGCCGACCCGGAAGAACCCGGACCGGCCGTCCACCGACACCCCCGGTGAGGCTACCGGGCCGTATCAGAGCGCTCGTTCGATACGGAACGCCTACATACCGTTCCCGGGACGGGGTCGGTCGCCGAACTCGGTCGCGAGGAGGCTCCGGGTCCCGCGGCGGAGCCGCCGCGAGACGGCCCGCTCGCCGACGCCGAGTTCGGTAGCGAGTTCGGCGAGCGTCGTCTCCCGGGGTTCCTCGTAGTAGCCACCCCCGTACGCCAGTCGGAGCGTCTCGCGCTGTGTCGCCGTGACCCGCGGGCCGAGCACCGCCGCGCCGTCGCTCGGCTCGTACAGCCGGCGCAGTTCGAACGGGACCCCCCGCTCGCGGCAGTACGCGTCGAACGCCTCGACCACGTCGTACCCGCCCCGGAACCGGAGGAGCCACTCCTCCGTGTCTCCGGAGAGGTCGAGCAGCGCGGCGTCGGTCGCGGCGAACCACCCCACGACGCTCTCCGCGCCCGTCCAGCGGACGCGGAGGAGCACGACGGAGTCGTGCCGGTCGAGGACGTCGACCGACTCGACGGCCGCCCCCCCGCGGAGTGACGCGACGAACCCGTCCGTGTCGGCCCCCTCGACCCAGACGTACGGGAGCGACCCCTGGGCGGTCGGGACGACCCGTTCGAGTTCGACCCGGGTCCCCGGCGGGACCTCGATCCCCTCGCCCAGCGGGAGCGCGTCCGGGGGAAACGCGTACTCCGCGGTGACGTTCATGGTGTGTGGTAGCACTTCAGAAGGCAAATCCTTCGCGGTGCCGGCGGCGCTCCCGTCGTGGGCCGGGTGCCCCGGGATCGGTCGAAGTCGGCCGCTCAGGCGTTCAGAACTCGCTTGAGCACGTTCGGTGCGTCCGCGAGCGCCTCGTCGAGCGCGTCGGCGTCGGGGCCACCGCCCTGCGCGAAGTCCGGCGGGCCGCCGCCGCCGCCGCCGACCTTGGCGGCGAGCCGTGCGACCACCTCGCCGGCGTTGATACCCACGCCGTCGGGGACCGCGACGACGAACGTCGCGCCGTCGAGGCCGGAGCCGACGACCGCGACCTTCCCCTCCTCGACGAGCGCGTTCGCCGTCGCCCGGAGCTCGTCCATGTCGCCGTCGAGCCGCTGGATCACCGCCACGGTCCCGCCGACGTCGACCTCCTCGCCACCGCCGCCCGAAGCGCGCGCCTCGGCGAGCTGTTCCTTGAGCTCCTCGATGCGCTTGCCGCGGTCCTTCCACTCCTCGAAGAACCGCGCGGCGGTGTCGGGCACCTCCTCGGGGTCGACGTCGAGG
>JBEPXB010000389.1:0-3746 GCA_041642135.1 Halobacteriales archaeon
CTCGACCCGGACGTCGGTCGACCGCCGCTCGGCCGGCCGGCTGCGGTCGCTCCCGTCCCCCGCACTGTCGAGACCCAGTATCGAGCGGATCGTATCGAGCAGTCCCATAGGTACGAGAAGTGAGAGGGGATACTTAAATCCGTTCGCAGGGACGCGGCCGGGGGGGCCCGAGCGCCCCCGAGCGGCCTACAGCCGCGACCTGAGCGCGGCGTTCATCACGTCGACGGGGGCCTCCCGACCGGTCCACCGCTCGAACGCCGCGACCCCCTGGTAGAGCAGCATCCAGGCGCCGTCGACGGTCGTCGCGCCCGCCGCCGCGGCGTCGCGCAGGAGCCGCGTCTCCACGGGGGTGTAGACCGCGTCGAGCACTGCCAGCCCGCCGTGGAGCGCCGCCGCCGGGACGGGCGTGGCGTCCTCCTCCATCCCGACGCTGGTCGCGTTGACCAGCACCGACGCGTCCGCGAGCAGGTCGTCGAGGTCGTCGAGTGGATGGGCCGTCGCTCCCTCGACGGCGTCGGCGAGCTCCGCCGCCCGCTCGACGGTCCGGTTGGCGATCCGGACCCGCACCCCCGCGTCGGCGAGCGCGAACGCGGCCGCCCGGCCGGCACCCCCGGCACCGACGACGACCGCCGTTCCCTCCAGCGGGACGTCGTGGCGCTCCAGTGCCCGGACGACCCCCTCGGCGTCCGTGTTGTGGCCCGTCGGCAGGTCCGAGGAGAGATCGACGGTGTTGACCGCGCCGATCCGCCGAGCGAGGTCGTCCGGCTCGACGAGGTCGAGGACGTCCCGCTTGAACGGGATGGTGACGTTCAGGCCGGCGATACCGAGCGCCGCGGCCCCCTCCAGTGCCGTGGGGAGCGCGTCGGGCTCGGGTTCGAACGTGACGTACCGGGCGTCCATCCCGAGTTCGTCGTAGGCGGCCTCGTGCATCGGCGGCGACAGCGAGTGACCGACCGGGTTGCCGAGGAGTCCGAACACCTGCATCGCTCCGGGTGTCGACGGCCGACCGCATACGTGGTTCGGTTCCGGTTCGATCCGGTTCGGTTCCGGTTCGATCCGGTTCGGTTCCGCTTCGACGGGGACCTCGAACGGGGTTGACCGACCCGCCCGGCCGTCGTCCCTACCTCTCCCCGCCGTCGACCGCGAGGACGGGCACCTCGGCGCGTCTGACGGTCCGCGCGGTCGTGCTCCCGAGGAGGTACCGCTCGACCCCGGTCCGTCCGCGCGTTCCCATCGCGATCAGGTCGACCCCGTGCTCGTCCGCGTACGCGAGGAGGGCCCTCGACGGTCGCCCCTCGCGGACGGTAGTAACGGTGTCGAGTCCGGCCTCTCCCGCCCGCGTCGCGACCGCCTCCGTCGCCCGCTCGGCCTCGGCCGCCAACCGTTCCCGGACTTCGGCGACCGGCGCGAAGTCGGGGCTCGCACCGAGCCGGTTGGCGTCGACGACCGAGACGGCGTGGACGCGGGCGCCGGTCCGCTCGGCGATCGCGACCGCATGTTCGACCGCGGCGGCGGCGTGTTCGCTGCCGTCGGTCGGGACGAGGACGTCGGTGTAGTCGCCGTCGAGGTGGCTCCGCTCCGTCGCGCGGACGGTCAGGACGGGCACCTCCGCGAGTCGGACGACCCGTTCGGTCACGCTCCCGGCGACGTACCGGTCCAGCCCCGTCCGGCCGTGCGTCCCCATCGCGATCAGGTCGACCCCGTGCTCGTCCGCGTACTCGAGGATCGACCCGGACGGCTCGCCCCTGACCGACGCCGTCCGGACGCGGTCCGAGTCCCCGGCGACGGCCTCGACCGCGTCGAGCGCCCTCTCTCCCTCGGCCTCGAGTCGTTCGACGAACGCCGCGTCGACGCCACCGGCGTCGAAGATGCCGGCCGCGGACTGGACGTCGACGACGTGGAGCAGGTGTACCGCCGCGTCGAACGCCCGACCGAGATACGCCCCGTGCTCGGCCGCTCGAACCGCGTGCTCGCTCCCGTCCGACGGGACCAGGATCGTATCGTACATGACTCTCTAGTGGGACTGGAGCGTCTCCGGGTAAATAGCCCGGTGTACGTCCCCACGGGACGGGAAGGGCCGCGGGAACTGGCGAACGCGGACCGGTTCGTGCCGCTCAGGGGCGTCGAACGGGACGGACCCGGCTCGCGACTGTCGAGGGGACGGCCCCGGGGGCGAGCACGTGGGGTGGGTATTAGTGCTCCCGG
The DNA here is from genome assembly GCA_041642135.1 of Halobacteriales archaeon. Lineage (GTDB taxonomy): Archaea > Halobacteriota > Halobacteria > Halobacteriales > Haloarculaceae > Salinirubellus. The sequence continues at coordinate 2,206 of JBEPXB010000389.1, forward strand.
CGGGAACGGTCCGTAACCGATGTCCAGGAAGGCGACGTTCGAGGTGTTTCGGGACAGCGCGGACGAGTGGCGGTGGCGCCTCGTCGCCTCCAACGGGAACATCATCGCGGACAGCGGCGAGGGCTACCGGTCGAAACAGGGGGTCGAGCGGGGGATCGAGAGCGTCAAGCGGAACGCGCCGGAGGCGGAGGTGCGGTTCCGGGACGGCGACTGAGAATCCCGGCACGTAGCCGCGGTCCGGTTCGTTCCCGCCCGGGCCCCGTCCGGGCGTTCGTGAGTGGGTCGCCGCGAGTGACTCGCAGTCGCGAGCCGCCGTTCGACGACGGTCGCCGGACGTTCTACTCTCGAAACCCGCGAATTCGTCCGCTTCAGGCCCTACAGACGCCGAATCCCCGTACAGACGCCGAAACCCGGTATCGGACGTTTCAGCGGCGAACGAACGGGAATCCGGGCGAGTGAGCCGTATCTTGTGAATTATAAGTCGGGGCGCTGTCCTCCACGGTGAAGGGAAGGCGACGATCGTCAGAATGAGTTTCGAATCACCTCGGATCGGGCCCCGGACACGCATCGATCCCCGTCACGGAGTCGTCGATCGCACATGAGAAGGCAAGCCCTCCGGGCCATCGGGGCGGCGGTCGCGCTGACCGTCCCGTGGGTCGTGCTGTGGGTCGCCACGTCGGTGCTCCCCTGGGTCACCGCGGTTCTGGGCGTCGGGTACGAGGTCCCGGCGCCCTTCCGGAACGTCTCCACGCTCGCGACGGTCGCGATAAGCGGGCTCTCGGTACTCGGCGCGGCGTTCCTGCTCGCGTGGGCGGCCGAGACCGCCGAGAAGGACGTCCCACGGGCGTTCGCCATCGCCGTCCTCGCGGTGCTGGCGGTCGCCCCGGAGTACGCCGTCGACGCGCTGTACGCCTGGAACGCGGGCGTCTACGCGGGTACCCCGCGCGGCATCGAGGCCGGCAACCTCGCCGTCGCCAACATGACCGGCGCCAACCGCATCCTCATCGGCATCGGGTGGGCCGGGATCGCCCTGTTCACCGTCTACCGCCGGGGCTCCTCCTCCGATCCGGCCGTCGAGAAACGCCCGGGCTTCCTCGCCGACGTCGTGACGATCGACCGCGACATCGGGCTCGACATCGTCTTCCTGCTCGTCGCGACGGGCTGGGCGTTCCTCGTCCCGCTCAACGGCGGCATCGACATCCTCGACATGGCGTTCCTCGTCGGCCTGTACGTCGCCTACATCGCCATCATCCTCCGGGGGGACGTCGACCCGGCCGAGGAGCACGTCGGCGTGCCGGCGTATCTCCAGCGGTTCTCGAAGCGAAGGCGGGTCGCGACCGTGATCCTGCTGTTCGCCTTCTCCGGGCTGATGATCTTCACCGCGGTCGAGCCGTTCGCCCACGGGCTCGAGGATCTCGGGACGGACATCGGCGTCCCCGCGTTCTTCATGATCCAGTGGATCGCGCCGCTGGCCTCCGAGTCGCCCGAGCTGATCGTCGTCCTCTACCTGGTGAACAAGGCCCGCTCGACCGCGGGGTTCA
>JBEPXB010000390.1:0-3737 GCA_041642135.1 Halobacteriales archaeon
CCCGACCGGGCCGTGGCGCCGCTGGTCGAGGCCCGCTCCGCGGGAGCCCTACCGCCGCTCGCGTTCGACCTCTCCGGGCCGCTCGCCGAACTGGAGGACCGGGGGACGGCTCCCGACACCGTCGACGACGCCGTCGAGGCCGCCGACCTGTTCGTCGCCGACACGGTCGCCCTGCGCTCGTACCTCGACCACCACGGCGCGTCGTTCGGGCCCCGCGACACGGCGGCAGTGCTCGAGTGGTTCCGCGACCGGGGTGCCGAGCGGGTGGCGCTCACCCGGGGCGCCGACGGCGCGGTCCTGTTCACCCCCGGGACGGTCGTCGAGGTGTCGGCCTACGACGTGGAGGTGGTCGATTCGACGGGGGCAGGTGATGCGTTCGTCGCCGGCCTGATCGACGCCTGGCTCCTCGGCGGGCGCGACACTCCCGAAGCCGGCCGACACGCGGCGGCGGTCGCGGCACTGAACTGTACCGGCGACGGCGCCCGCGGCGGCCTCCCGACCCGGGAGGCGGTCGGGCGGTTCCGTGCCGAACGGGAGGAGTAATCGTCGGCGTCCTCCTCGCCGGGAACGTGAGTGGCCTCCCGACCGCCCTGCTCGCGTTCGCGGCGGGTAACTTCGTCTACATCGCCAGTTCCGATCTCGTCCCCGAGATCAAGCGTGCCGACAGCGGTCGACGTGCTGCCCTGCACTTCGGGCTGTTCCTCGGCGGTATCCTCCTCATGCTCGGCGTCCGCCTGCTGCGCGGCTGGCTCGGCTGACCCGGTCCTCCCACGACGTGAGAACGACCGAGACATGGAGGTCGCTACGGCGTATACGAACCCCTACGATGCAGATACTGGTTCCGATGGACTACTCCGAACTGTCCGAGAAGGCACTCCGAACCACGTGTTCGCTCCACCCGGACGCGGAGGTCACGGTGCTCCACGTCATCGACTTCCGGACCAGCGACCTCGGACCCGGCGGCTGGGGCGACTCCCCGACCGAGTGGGACGACTGGCTCGGCGAGGCTCGCGAACACGCCGACGAACTGCTCGACCGCGCCGAGGCCATCGCGGCGGAGTACGACATAGAGATCTCGACGGACACCGACGTCGGCGAGGACGCGAGCACGATCCTCGACTACATCGAGGAGCACGACGTCGACCTCGTCATCATGGGGAGTCACGGTCGGTCGCTCCCGGCCCGCATCCTGCTCGGCGGGGTCTCCGAGACCGTCGTGCGTCGCGCGCCGGTCCCGGTGATGGTCGTTCGATGAGCCGGGGAAGGACGACGAGACCGGAAGGTCTATTCGAAGGTATAGCAAGCCGAACCTCCTCGTAGGATATGCGCTCTACGTCACGCACGGCGTTCGTATCCGAATAGTTCACTCCGCCGGTTCGAAGTAACGAGCGGCCGTCGCTCGACGGCCGAGGCACCGCTACCGAACCCGTTCCGCGGCGGCGACCAGTTCCTCGACGCGGCCCACGCTCACCGGGTTGGTCGTCTCGCCGCCCTCCTTCAGCGCCGTCCCCACGATGACACCGTCGGCGACCGAGAGGAACTCGTCGACGGTCCCTGCGGTGACGCCGCTCCCGACGAACACCGGGACGCCCGTCCCGAGGTCGTCGCGGCGCTCGACCGCCCGCTCGACGTCGGAGAGCGCCGTCGCCCGGCCCGTCCTGGTGCCGGAGACCACCACCGCGTCGGCGAGGCCCCGCTCGGTCGACTCGGCGAGTGACTCCGCCTCGTAGGACTCGTCGGCCAGCGGCGCCGAGTGTTTCACGTCCACGTCCGCGAGGATCCGCACCTCGCTCGCGTCGATGCGCTCGCGGAGCCGGGTCGTCTCGTGGGCCTTCCCCTCCAGTATGCCCTGGTCGGCGACGCGCGCGCCGACGTGGACGTTCACGCGGACGAAGTCCCCGCCCGCCGCCGCGGCCGCCGCGACCGCCGCCGCGCCATCGTTCCGGAGCACGTTCACGCCCGTCGGGAGGTCCGCGGCCTCGCGGACCGTCCGCGCGAGGGCCGTCAGTTCGGCGACGACGTGCTTCGGGACGTCGTCGGGAAAAAACGGCGCATCGCCGAAGTTCTCGACCATCACCGCGTCGACGCCGCCCGCTGCGAGACGCTCTGCGTCCCGGCGGGCGACCTCGTGGAGGCGCTCGCGCCCCCCCTCGGGGTCGTAGCGAGGGGCGTCCGGGAGCGGCGGCAGGTGGACCATCCCGACGACCGGCTTCGACGCGCCGAAGGTCGAACTCGTGTCCATACCCGACGGCTCGCCCGTCCGCGACTTAATCCCGGCCGGTCCTCCGTTCGGCGAAGGCGCTATAGTAGCGTTCGGAACCGACGACACACTCCGGACGGGGACGTCCCCCCGTCCGTGAGTAAAGACTTCCGAACGCGACTATAACCGCCCCGGCGTCGAAGCGCCCGTATGGTCCACACCCCGCACGCGCCGCCCGGCGCACCCCTGGTCGGGAACCTCCGCCGGTTCGCCCGCGACCCGCTCCGGTACCTCGACGCGGTCCGGGACGCCTACCACGATTCCCTGCTCCGGCTGTCGGGACCGGGTGGCGACGTCTACGTCGTGCTCTCACCCGAGTTCGTCCGTCGAATACTGGTCGAGGACCGCGGACGCTACCGGAAGGCCGACCTCCGCCCCGAGCTCACGGAACCGTTCCTCGGCGAGGGGCTCCTCACCGCCGAGGGCGAGCCGTGGGCGAGACAGCGCCGGCGGCTCGACCCCGCGTTCACCCCCCGGGCGGTGCGCGGGTACGCCGACGCGATACGCGAACACACGGCCCGGCTCGCCGACGAGTGGCGGGCGGAGCCCGAGCGGGACCTCCACGCGGACATGACCGACGTCACGGTCCGGGTGATCGCCGAGACGCTCCTCGGGACCGAGTTCGACGGGGACGACGTCGCGACGGTCGCGGCGGCGATGGACGACCTCGCGGACTCGTTCGAGCCCTCGACGAGCCGGGCGGTGCTGCCCTCGTGGGTCCCCCGACGCCGACCGGACGGGTTCGACCGCGCCATCGAGAACCTCGACGCGCTGGCCGAGCGGATCGTCGAGGCACACCGCGTCCCCGACCCGCCCGAGGACGTCGTGACGACGCTGCTCGAGGCCCTCGACGCCGGAGACATCGAGAGGCGACAGGTCCGCGACGAGGTGGTGACGCTCCTGCTCGCCGGCCACGAGACGACCGCGCTCGTCCTGACGTACTCGTGGGTCCTGCTCTCGCGGGAGGGAGCCGACGCGGACGACGGCTCCTCGAACGTGGACGGCGACCGGAACGCGACCGACCGGCTCCACGACGCGGTCGACCGCCTCGACGGCCCGCCGGAGTGGGACGACCTGGGCTCGCTGTCGTACGCGGAGGCGGTCGCGAACGAGTCGATGCGGCTCTACCCGCCCGTGTGGGCGCTGTTCCGCGAACCGCGGGTCGACGCCCGCCTCGGCGACTACCGCGTCCCGTCGGGGACGCCGCTGGTGCTCCCGCAGTGGGCGATACACCGCGACGGCCGGCACTTCGAGGATCCCCTCACGTTCCGGCCGGAGCGCTGGCTCGACCGGACGCCCGCCGAGACGCCCGCGTTCTTCCCGTTCGGCGCCGGTCCGCGGGCCTGCATCGGTCGGACGTTCGCGCTCGTCGAGGCGGAGATCGTCCTCGCGACGCTCGCTCGCGAGTTCGACGTCGCCGCCCGCGACACCGACCCGGACCTCGATATCGGCATCACGATGCGGCCCGAGGGCCCGG
>JBEPXB010000391.1:0-3735 GCA_041642135.1 Halobacteriales archaeon
GCCTCGGACTATCCCCACTGGGACTTCGACCACCCCTCCGAACTCGACGCGCACCTGCGCGCGCGGTTCACCCCCGAGGAGCGCTCTGCGGTCCTCCACGAGAACGCGACGCGGGTGTTCGACCTGCCGATCTAGAGGGATTAACGTACGTCCTCGTACGTCCCGACGGAGCAGATCGTATACGTGTTGAAACTGACGGGCAGGAACAGCTCCCCGGGGTCCTCCGTGAGTCCGGTGTAGTACTCCAGCATGTCGCTGACTTCGGTTTTGACATCACCGGGCCGTTCGGGGATCTCGAGATCCCCAGTCCGGTCCCGATCGGATCCCTCCACCGGCAGGGTCCCGTCCCCGCGATAGTGTGGCATCATCCCGTCCCACTCGCTCGCCCGGTGGAACGGCTTCTTGTTCGGCCATACACCACCGACCCCGATCGGGATGTGTGGCTCCTGGACCGGTGTCGGCCTCACGATGGCCTCGTCGATGGTGAAGAAGTCACCGTCGTAGCTGAACGGCTCGCCGGTCCACAACCCGGTGGTGACGTCGAGCGCCTCGTCGTACTTCGCGCCGAGTCGTCTCGGTTCCCAGGCGTCGCCGAACGTCGTGTAGTCGAACGCTCGTCCGAGCCCGGTCCCGAGCATGACCCGTCCATCGGAGAGCCGGTCCAGAGTGGCGAGGTCCCGCGCCAACTGCCAGGACTGCCGTCGCGGGATGGGCGTGACCCAGGACCCCAGTTTGATCTCTTCCGTTCGAGCAGCGATTCCGGAGAGGGTTATCCACGGGTCGGGGAAGTCGGGATGGCCGTCGTCTCTTTCCATCGCCAGATGGCCGGGCAGAAACACCCCATCCCAGCCGGCCTCCTCCGCAGCGACTCCGTACTCCACGAGCCGTTCGGTATCCTCCTGGATCTCCCAGTTCTGGAAGACGATTCAGTACTTCAGATCGTCCATGACACGCTCTACCAAGGAGCAGTGTCAAATAATGAGGGGCCTGCCGAACACGCGCCGTGTATACAGCGAGCTGTATCTGCCAAGTCCCGGGTAGAACTCGCCAAACGATGAACTGTTCCGACGATCCCGGTAGCCCGATCCCGAAACCCCCTGCTGTCGAACGGTGCGCTACGCTCCGGCCGGACCCAACAGCGTGCGACCGCTCACTCCGGCGGGTCGTCCCACTCCGCGCCGTTGTCCTGCGGGCGGAACCCCAGTACAGCGCGGCCATGCTCCAGGTCCATCCACCGCCCGTCGTTGTCGCTGACCGCCCAGAAGATATCGAAGTCGACGGACTCGTCCTGCAGGCACAGGTCAACGAGCTGGGTGAGGTCCCGGTGCGAGAGCCAGGTACACTTGAACCGGTCGGCGACGAACTCGTAGTCCTCGTCGCCGCGCTCCCAGAGCCCCGCCTCGACGCCCTGTTCGGCGAGGCCGTAGGGGTGGTCGTACTCGGCGGGGCGGACGCTCGTGATCCGGAGCGAGTAGAACCGCTTCGGGTACTCCCGTTCGAGCGTCGCGAACGCGGGATGGGCCTCGGAGAGCGGGTTCGTCGACCCCTCGATATAGAGTCGGCCGAGCCCCTCGCCGAACACCTTCGAGAGCCCGTAGAACGAGTCCGGGCGCACGGGGTCGGTGTGGTGGACGACCGGCCGGTCGAACTCGGGGTCGTAGAGCTCGGGCGCGAGGTCGTTCTCGTAGAGCCCGACGGTGTGGATGGAGGAGGCGAACAGGAAGTCCTCTACTCCTGCATCCGCGGCCGCCTCCAGGGCGTTGTACGTCCCGACGAAGTTCGTCTGCAGCACCTCCCCCCAGTCGGATGCGACGTCGACCACCGCCGCGAGGTGGATCACCGCGTCCTGGCCCTCCATGTGTGGTCGGAGGTCGTCGTAGTCGGTGACGTCCGCGACCACGGTCTCGCGGTCGGGGTGCTCCTCTACGTCGAGCCAGGTGAACTCGTACTCCTCGCGGTCGCCGAGTTCGTTCGCGATCGCGCTTCCGACGGTGCCGTTCGCACCGGTCACGAGTATGTCCATCGTCGGCCCCTCACGCGGTTCCGGGATATAGCTTCGGGAGCCCGAGCGGTGGTCGTGTTCGGATCGCGACTCCCGGCCCGGAACATCGGAGGCCGGCCGACCCCCACGTCAGCCGAGGTCGACGGCGTCCTCGAACCGCCGGAGCTGCTCGCGCTGGTGTGGCGTCGTGAACCGGACGAGCATCGTCTCGACGCCGGCCTCGGCGTACGCCTCCAGTCGCTCGGCGACGTGCGCGGGCGGGCCGAACGCGCCGTGGCCCCGGACCTCCTCGTCATCGAGCCGCCCCCACGCCGGGTAGTACCGGTCGTAGAACCCGCGTGCCCGCTCGATGGCCGCGGCCTCGTCCTCGTCTACCACCACGTCGACGTAGAGCGCGGGATCGAACGCCGCCGTGTCCCGACCCGCCTCTTCGAGGAACCCGCGGATGGCGGCGAGCGAGGTCTCGTAGGCCGCCGGCGAGACGTTGATCGGGAGCCAGCCGTCGCCGTGCTCGACCAGCCGGTCGCGGATCGGCCCCGGGAACCCCTCGGTCGGATCGAACGCTGCCGTCGGGACGTACACAGGGGGCTTCCCGACCGGTCCGAACCCGATGGACGCGTCCTCCAGCTGGTAGAACCGCCCGTCGAAGTCGACCGACTCCCCGGTCCAGAGTTCGGTGACGACCTCGAGGAGTTCGGACAGCCGTGGCCCGCGCTCCTCGAAGGGGACGTCGAGGTTCGCGTACTCGGCCTCGACGTCGGGGCCGATGCCGACCCCGACCCCGAACGCGAACCGACCCCCACTCAACTGGTCGAGCGTGGCCGTGAGGTGTGCGACGTGGACCGGGTCGCGCAGCGGCGGGAGGTAGACGGCCGTCCCGAGATCCACCGCCTCGGTGGCCGTCGCGACCGCGGCCAGCGTCGAGAGGGGCTCGAGCCGGGGCTTGGCGAGGACGCTGTCGCCCGCCCAGACCGAGCCGAAGCCCATCGCCTCCGCCCGCTGTGCCAGCCCGACGACGTCGGACTGTGCCTTGGCCGCGAGCGTGTCGTCGTCCTCGCTCGACAGCACGATACCCCGGGTCGAGAGCAGGTAGCCGTAGTCCGGCATGCGACCCCCTTCTCCGGCGTACCGTGATAAACTGCGCCCCGGACGCGTCGGACGGTCGCTCGTGTGTCCTTCGGGGACCGCGGCGACGCCGGTATTCCGGCACGTTCGCCCGACGCCGGTACACATTAACCGCCCGCCGACGTTCCGTCTTCGATGAGCCACCACCCCGGGTTCCACTCGATCCACGAGGAGACGGCGGCCACGCTCGCGGTCGAGGGCGACCTCCCCGGCTGGCTGACGGGGAGCCTGCTCCGGAACGGCCCCGGCGCGTTCTCGTTCCCCGGGGGAAGCGCCGTCGACCACTGGTTCGACGGGCTCGCGATGGTCTACCGGTTCACGTTCGACCCCGGGAACCGTGCCCGGGGTGGCGACGTCGGGAGCGCGGACGCCGTCCACTACCGCAACCGCTTCCTCCGGACCGACGCGTACGAGGCCGCCCGCGCGGGCGAGTTCGAGGGCGGGTTCGCCACCGGCGAGACCACCCTCCGCTCGCGGCTCGCCGCCTTCCTCGCCGACCCCTACGACAACACGAACATCGTCGTCGAGCGCGTGGGCGAGGACTACCTCGCGCTCACGGAGTCCCCGCGGTGGGTCGCGCTCGACCCGAACACGCTCGACACGCGGGG
>JBEPXB010000392.1:0-3734 GCA_041642135.1 Halobacteriales archaeon
GGCCGTGGCCCTCGATGCTCCAGACGGTCTACGGCAACGACGAGCGGTTCATCAACACCTACTGGGCGGACTTCTCGGACACCGATAGCGACGACTGGCGGGACTGGAACTACAAGGCCGGCGACGGGGCCGTCCACGCCCAGGACGGCTACTGGCGCATCCTCGGCCGGCTCGACGACGTGATGAACGTCGCCGGCCATCGGCTGGGGACGATGGAGCTCGAGTCGGCGGTCGCCGAGGTCGAGGCGGTCGCCGAGGCCGCCGTCGCCGCCCGCGAGCACGCCGAGAAGGGCGAGGTGCCCGACGTCTACGTCGTCCTCCGGGAGGGCATCGAGGCCGACGACGCGGTCCGGGCGGACATCATCAAGGCTGTCGAGGACGAGATCGGCGCGTTCGCCCGCCCCTCGAACGTCGTCTTCGTCGAGGACCTCCCGAAGACCCGGTCGGGGAAGATAATGCGCCGGCTGCTGGAGAACATCTCGAACGGGGACGACCTCGGCGACACGACGACGCTGCGGGACCCGTCGGTCCCCGAGCGCATCCGCGAGCAGGTCCACGGGGACTGATACGGTCGTACGTAACGATGTACCGGTGACCGTTCCAGGCGGGTTCGGTGATCACCGGTAACGGACTACGCACGACCGCACGAGTATCGGTCGCTCCCCGCCTCTGACTCCCCACGGATCCACGCTCTTGCGGGCGGTTCTACCCCTTCGGGGCCTCCCGCCGTTTGTAATTATTAGCCGGGGTGTTTATAGCGGATACACCGTTGGTGTCGTTCGTCGTGGCTAAGAACACCGACATCACACGGCGTGACGTGGTAAAGGGTACAGCAGCGTTCGGAACCGCGGGGATCGCGGGCCTCGCCGGATGTACGGGCGGCGGTGACGGCGGTGACGGCGGTGACGGCGGTGACGGCGGTGACGGCGGTGACGGCGGTGGCAGCGATGGCGGGGGTGACGGCGGTGGCTCCACGCCGACCGAGGGAGACGGCGGTGGCGGCGACGGTGGGGACGGCGGCGACGACTACCCCGCCCTCGGAAACTTCCCGGTAGAGGGCGACGAGGTCGTCTTCGGGTTCAACGTCCCGCAGTCGGGCTCGTACTCCCAGGAGGGACAGGACGAGCTCCGCGGGTACAACCTGGCCAAGGACCACCTCAACAACGGTGGCGGCTGGGTTGACGAGTGGGAGGACCTCTCGGGCAACGGCGTGCTCGGGAAGACGGTGGCCTCGGTCAACGGTGACACCGCGACGGACCCGGACACCGCCCGACAGTCGGCCTCGCGGATGATCAGCCGGGACGACGCGATCATGGTGACCGGCGGCTCGTCATCCGGGGTGGCCATCGCGGTCCAGGAGCTGTGTCAGCGGGAGAAGGTGTTGTTCATGTGCTGTCTCACCCACTCGAACGACACCACCGGGAAGTCCTGTGTGCGCTACTCCTTCCGGGAGATGTTCAACGCGTACATGACGGGCCAGGCGCTCGCGCCCGTGCTCAGGGAGGAGTACGGCACCGGGCTGCAGTTCTACCAGCTGTACGCGGACTACACCTGGGGACAGACCCAGCAGGCCTCGATGGAGCAGTTCTTCACCGAGGTGGCCGACTGGGAGCAGCTCGACTCCGTCCCGACGCCGCTCGGCACCTCCGACTACTCCTCGTACCTCTCGAACGTGCCGGGCGACACGGACGTGCTCGTGTTGAACCACTACGGGCTGGACGCGGCGAACTCGCTGCCCCAGGCCATCGAAGCCGGCCTGGACGAGGACATGGAGATCGTCGTCCCCCTGTACAACCGGCTGATGGCCCAGGCGGCGAGCGACTCCATCGACGGCATCTTCGGGTCGGCCGACTGGAACTGGAAGCTCGAGGACGAGTTCTCCCAGAGCTTCGTCGAGGCGTTCCAGGACGCCCACGACAAGTCCCCGTCGTACGCGGCCCGGCTGGCGTACACCCAGACCCTGCAGTACGCCGCCGCGGTCGAACGTGCGGGGACGTTCTACCCGCCGGAGGTCATCAAGGAGCTGGAGGGTCACTCGTACGACAACGCCGGCCTCGGCGAGGAGAACATGCGGGAGTGCGACCACCAGGCGTTCCGCGACGTGCTGGTCGTGCGCGGCAAGGCCCCGAGCGCGCGCGAGTCCGGCGCCGACCTGCTCGAGATCGTCAACCAGACGCCGCGGGACGACCTCGGCTACGCCTGTGACGCCGGACCGGCGGCGGAGTGTGAACTGGGTCCCTACGAGTAATCCTCGACCACGGGACCCGACGGCACCGTTCTTTCGACCGACTGTGGGACGATACGACGACGACCGATACTGACATACGACATGCTGAATGAGACGCTATCACACATGTATCAGCGGTGGCCGGAGGTGAGTACGGGATGGCCATAGCCGAGACCGCCGTGGAGATCCTCCTCAACGGTCTCCAACAGGGAGCGATATTCGCGCTCCTGGGCATCGGACTGACGATCATCCTCGGCGCGATGAAGTTCCTGAACCTCGCCCACGGGGCGTTGTACCTCGTCGGGGGGTACGCCGGGATGTACTTCATCCGCGAGACGACGCTCTCGACGGGGCTGTTGTACGATAGCGGCGTGACCGAGATCGGGCTCGGGCTCGGGTTCGCGGCGGCGATGGTCCTCGTCCCGGTCGTGGGTTTCGTCGTCGGGGTGGTGATGGAACACTACGTCGCCGAGCCGTTCTACGACCGTCCGGAGACGGACCAGCTGCTGGTGACGTTCGGGCTCGCGCTCATCGTCCAGGAGGTCGTGAAAGGGACCGTCGGCGGGAACACGTTCCAGCCGGCCGCGCCGTCGACCATCTTCGGTATCTCGGTCGGCGGCCCTGTCACGCTCCCGATCGTGGGCGCGTACCCGCAGTGGCGGCTCTACCTGGTCGGTATCGCGCTGGTCGTCATCGGCATCACGTACCTGATCATCGAGCGGACGGACTTCGGGCTCGTCGTCCAGGCGGGGACCCGGGACTCCGAGATGGTCCGGCTGCTCGGCATCAAGATCAACCGCTCGTACAGCCTCGTGTTCGCGCTCGGGGCCGCCCTGGCGGCGTTCGCCGGCCTCATCGGCATCTCGTTCCAGACGATCAGTCCCCAGATCGGCACCGAGCAGGCGCTCATCCCCGCGTTCCTCGTGCTCGTGGTGGGCGGTGCGGGGAGCGTCGTCGGCGCCATCGTCGGCGGGTTCGTGCTCGGCATCACCGTCGTCACGATGACCGTCCTCGCCTCCCAGTGGGCACAGATCGTCCTCTACGCGGTGGCGGCGCTGGTGCTGCTGACCCGTCCCGAGGGGCTGTTCGGCAGCGCGGAGGTGGGCGAATGAGCGGCGACGGGGAGACCGACGGCGGCGCGGTCGTGGGACGCCGGGACGCGGCAGTCCTCGAACGGGCCCGCGCGCTCGCGGACCACGAGTTCGCCGTCGTCGTCGCGAGCGCGGTCGTCCTGCTCGTCTTCCCGTACCTGCTCATCGACGGCCTCGGGATGTTCGGCGAGGCGATCGGCTACCGGATCGGCGGCTACGAGGGGCTGCCCTCGCTCGTCCTCATCTACGGGATCATCGTCATCGGGTTCAACCTCCTGCTCGGCTACACCGGGCTGCTCTCGTTCGGCCACGCCGCGTTCTTCGGGACGGCCGCCTACTCGGCGGGGCTGCTCTCCTCGACGGCACAGGTAACCGTCCCCGGTATCGAGGCGACGGTCGGTATGCCCGGCATCGGG
>JBEPXB010000393.1:0-3727 GCA_041642135.1 Halobacteriales archaeon
CCCGGGGACGTCGTCGCGGTCGTCGGCGCCGGAGCCATCGGGCTCTGTACGCTGGCGTGTGCGAACCTCTACGGCCCGGCGGAGGTCGTGGTCACGGACCTGCTCGACGCCCGGCTCGACCTCGCCGAGGGGATGGGCGCCGACCGGACGGTCGACGCGAGCGAGACTGACCCCCTCGCGGCGCTGGGCGAACTGAACGGCGGTCACGGCCCCGACGTGGTCGTCGAGGCCGGCGGCTTCGAGGAGACCTACGACCTCGCGCTCCGTGCCGTCCGCCCCGGCGGAACCGTCTCGATCATCGCCTACCACGACGACACCTACGAGATGCCGTTCGACGAAGTGTGGTCGCGGAACCTCACGGCCGAGTGGGGCTACCTGGACGGCGTCGACGTGCCGAAGGCGCTCGCGCTCGTCGAGTCCGGGCGGCTCGACCTCGGCCCGGTGCTCGGCGAGCGGGTCGCCCTCTCCGATATCGAGGGGTTCGACCAGCTCGAGTCGCCCGGGAGCCCGAAGGTCGTCATCGACACCCAGCGGTGACCGCGGTGTCCCCGCGTCCCCGTATCCCCGTGTCCCGGGTGACCCGTCGGCCTCTCGCGGGGACCTCGCCGCGTACTCGCCGGCACGTCGAGGTCGTACTGGCCGGCGATTCGACGTGCTGGCTTCGAGCGAACGGGTCCGAACCGAGTTCCAGAGACCCGATTCATAGGGGTTATCGTAGTTATTCATGGCTTCCCTGCCCGGGACCATGCGACCGGAGTACGGTGGCGGATCGAATCCTCCGGCCGGCTACGATAACCCCTATCAGGCGCCGCCGGGGTGGATCGTCGCCCGGTAGGCCTCGCCGCTCTCCTGCTTCTCGTAGGCCACCTCGGCGTCGTCGAAGCCGGCCCGATAGTTGAACAGCTTCCGGAACGGGACCTCGTCCTCGAGCTGGTCTAAGAGCGCGATGGCGGTCTCGAACTGGTTCGGCGGGTACGCGAGGCTCCCGTGTACGTCGAGGTCCTTCTGGACGATCCGGGTGGGGTTGATCTCGACCTCCCCGTTGTAGGCGTAGTGGCCGACCTCGACGAGCGTCCCGCCGTCGCGGGCGAGTTCGATCCCCTGTCGGAGCGCGACCGGGACGCCGGCCGCCTCGACGACGAGGTCCGCCCCGACGCCGCCGTTCGTGCGGTCCTGCACCGCCTCGACGAGCCCGTCCTCGTCGTACTCGGTGAGGTCGACGGTGTCGGTCGCGCCGAACTCGGTGGCGAGATCGAGCCGCTCCTCGATGGCGTCGACCGCGATCACCTGCCCGGCGCCGGCCGCCTTCGCGGCGCTCATGGTGAGCAGGCCGATGGGACCGGCACCCTGGACGGCCACCGACTTCCCGATCCCGAACCCCTCGCGTGCGTCCGGGATCCCGGGCTGGTAGCCCCGCTCGAACGCGCGGGTCGCCACGGCGAGCGGCTCGGCGAGCGCACCCAGTTCGACGTCCATCCCGTCGGGCAGTCTGTAGAAACTCGCCCGCTCGTCGACGAGCATGTACTCGCTGAACCCGCCGTGTGCCCGCTGCCGGTAGTCGACGTTCAGGAACCCGTACACGTCGCGGTCGCTGCACGAGGTCGGCCGCGAGGGGACGTTGTTACAGTACCAGCACTCCCCGCAGACGATGCCCGGGACGACCGTGACCGCGTCGCCCGCAGACACCGGCTCGCCCTTCGCGTCGGTCGCGGTGCCCTCGCCCAGCTGCTCGATCGTTCCCGCGAGTTCGTGGCCGGGGAGCACCGGGAACTCCAGGTCCATTCCGCCGTTGAACATGTGTACGTCCGACCCGCAGATCCCGCTCAGCTCGATCCGGACGAGGACCTCTCCCGGGCCCGGCTCGTCGACCTCGATCTCGCGCCGCTCGAGCGTCCCCGGCTCGGCTACCACCAGTGCGTTCGACTTCATTACGGTCGTCTATTGAACAAATACGGTACTTAGGTCTTTCCGGCGCAGCCACCCGGAATACCGACGGGAGACCCAGTTGAAATATTCGACCGGTGATAGGTTCCGGACGCCGTGCTGCATACACGGCGCATCTCTCGTGCGGGTTCCCGCTCTGCGTCTGATACGGTCGTGCGTACCGATGTACCGGCGATCGCCCGGACGGAGTCGGGTAGCGCCGGGAAGAGACTACACACGACCGTATGAGGGGCCGGCTCGCCCGGGCAACAACCAACCGTAGTACCAGCTACGGGGCATCGCAGTCTGAAAGAATGGGGTCGGTAACTCGTTGCCGGGCCAACGCCCGGAACTCGGGATCAGTTGCGGACGACGTTCGTCGCGCGGGGGCCCTTGGGGGCCTGTTCGATGTCGAAATCGACGTCCTGTCCTTCTTCGAGATCGGGGCCGCCAACGTCCTCCATGTGGAAGAAAACGTCCTCGTCCGCGTCCTCAGTCGAGATGAATCCGTAACCGCCAGTGTGGTTGAAGAAGTCAACCTTGCCGTTTGCCATTGCAAACAAACGTTTGGTCACTGTCCGAATAAGGCTTGCGAGCGTCACGGTACCACGACCCCTCTATGCTGTTTGTTCGAGACTCACGGGCACCGAACGGTCGATCCAGCAGGGGACAGCCGAGCGAACGGAAGCCGGTGTGCTGGTCATCCACCCGTGCCCAGTACGGTTCTCTCTGTACCACCGGGGTAGTTCGTTCCCCGGTTCCCTGACGCCGCATAGCGGGCGCGATGGAGTACCGACCCGTCGGGCGAGCAGTGACGCTGCCAGCATCGTGTGGCCGACCACGCGAACCGGCTCTGTCGACCTGACGTGTGGCCCGGCTTACGACCTCGCAGTCGAGGGGTGGCGCTCCTCGCGGTGTCTCCGATTACTCCTCGAACGGTTCGTCTCCCCGTTCGTATACGACGGTCAACGTGCCGGGTGACGGATCCTGCGCGGCATTGCGGATCGTCGCGAACTGGTCCAGCATCTCCATCGAATCCGTCGACCCCTCACGAACCGTCCGTGCCTCTTCGCGGAGGGCATCGTACAGTCGAGTCAGTACTCTCTCCACGGCATACGCGTCTGCCTTTGATTCGATCTCGAATCTGGCCTCGTACTCTACCATGCCATCGTCTAGCCCGGGGCAGGGGATATCGTTGACCCATGATACCGAAGCGACGTCATCAATGGGAGAGGGCCAGTGAGGTCTCCCCGACTCGCCGTTATCGTTCTGCTGAACCCACCCTCAATATTCAGCAGTCGTTTTACATCAATCATCAGATATTTCAAGGAGCCCGTCGGGAGGGTCGGAGGCCGACGCCGACGCGAGTTCCGGCGACGACGACACGAACCGCCCGGAGGCTTAAGTCCGTCCGGACGAACCCGGGCGTATGAACCGACAGCAGGTGATCGCGCTGCTCTTCGCGTTCCTGATGGTCTCCTCGGCGGTGGCGTACTTCGCGTCGTTCTTCCTCGGGTAGCGGCCGGTCGGCAGGCCCACCCGATTCATACGGTCGTGCGTAACCGTTTTCAGCGATCTTCGGGACGATCGGTGTTTCGAGACCGGTGGGAGGGAACGAGGGGCCGTGAGGCGGAACGGAATTACGCACGACCGTATCAGGCCTCGACGAGGCGAGCCGCAGCCACGCCCCCGTCCACGACGGCGCCGGCGTAGAGCGCGCCGTCCGCGACCGCGAGCCCACCACCGAGCCTGCCCCCGACCCCACCGAGCTGCTCCTCGACGCCGCCGAGCCGCCAGACCACCT
>JBEPXB010000394.1:0-3726 GCA_041642135.1 Halobacteriales archaeon
CGTTCGGGACGGGCATCGACGGGTTCCCGACCGAACTCAGCTTCAGGTCCCGGCCCTTCTCGCGGTGGAGGATGTCCAGCCCCCAGAACGTGTGGAAGACGGTGACGTCCCAGCCGAACGCCGCGGCGGTGCTCGCGAGGATGAGCGGCGGGTAGGCCATGTCGAGCGTCCCCTTCGTCGAGATGATGGTCACGCGCTTTCGGTCGTCGGCGTCGTCGTCCCGCGCGGCCGCCAGCTGTTCCTCCAGCTCCTCGACCCGTGCGCGGAGCGCCGCCAGTTCGTCCCCGTCGGCCGCCTCCGGCGTCGCGTCCGCCCCCGTCGCGTCGGTGCTCATCTCACTCGACCCTCCGGACGTAGTGGCGGTAGACCGTCCCGCCGTCCTCCTCACCCTCCTCCTGGGCGAGCAGTTCGACCCCCGTCGTCGACTCCGCCCAGCCCTCGATGTCCGGCATGCTCCCCGGGTCCGTCGCGGTCACCAGCAGCACCTCTCCGATCCCGAGCCCGTCGACGGCCTGCTTGGCCTTCACGACGGGCATCGGGCAGTTCAGCCCCTTCACGTCCAGCCGTTCCGTTACCTCGTGTTCCGTGCTCATGGCGTGGCACCGTTATTGGTAGTATAGTGCAATACATCATGTACGAGACCAACACAAAAGCCTACCGATAGATGACACATGGTGGACACGAATGTCGATTTCGTCGGCGAGGAAGGCCTTTGTAGGGTCGGAAGAGTCCACGCGCGGCACGTCGTGGCTAGAAGCCGGCGAACAGAGAGTTCGCGCCTGTGCAATTCACGAACAAGATTTAAGTGTGAACGTGTCTCACGTCGGTCCATGTCACGGCCTACCGGTGGAGGTGGTCCCCATCGTTAGCTACGGGTTCGTCATCGACAACCGGCGGTGCATCGGGTGTCACGCCTGCACGGTCGCCTGCAAGGCCGAACACGACGACCCCATCGGGGTGAACAAGACCTGGGTGAAGTACGTCGAGAAGGGGGAGTTCCCGGACACGAACCGGCACTTCTCGGTCATGCGGTGCAACCACTGCGACGACTCGCCCTGTACGGACGTGTGTCCGGTGACGGCGCTGTGGGAACGAGAGGACGGGATCGTCGACTTCGACCCCGAGCGGTGTATCGGCTGCAAGGCGTGCATGCAGGGCTGTCCGTACGACGCGCTGTACATCGACCCGGAGACCTCGACCGCAGCCAAGTGTAACTACTGTTCACACCGCGTCGACCGGGGGCGCGAGCCGGCCTGCGTGACGGTCTGTCCCGAGGACGCCATCGTCGCGGGCGACATGGAGAACCCCGACTCCGGGATCTCGGAGACGGTCTCGCGCCAGCAGGTACAGGCCCGCAAACCCGAGAAGGGGACCGAGCCCAAGCTGTTCTACGTCGACGGGGACGAGGGGTCGCTCACCCCCGGCTCCACCGCCCGGGAGGAACACTACATGTGGAGCGACGCTCCCAACCGGGTGGAGACCCGCGGCGCCGCCCGCGAGGACTTCGACCTGGGCGAGGCGGCACGCTCGCTCGCCGACTCCGACGTCTCGCTCCCCGGCCGCGGGGACGGTGCCGACGAGGAGGCGCGCGCCGACGGCGGCCGAGCGGACGGGGGCTGTGGTTGCGGCGGCGACTGTGGCTGTGGTGGTGACTGCCGGTGCGGGAGTGGGGACGGGCGGGATCACGATCACGGGCGGTTCGCCTCGGACGGCGGGGGGGTCGCTCACAGTGCCTCCGCGTCCGCGGGCGGGACTGGCCGGGGCGACGAGAACCGCCGGAGCAGGACCGAGCGCGCCTACGAACTCCTCCACGAGGAGGCGAGGCGCGTCTACGACGTCGGCGAGAGTCACAACGGGTCCTGGGGGTGGGAGGTGTACGCCTACACGTGGACGAAGTCGATCTCGGCCGGCGTCTTCCTCCTGCCGGCGCTGTTCGTTCTGTCGGGACTCGTCGATCCGAACCCGACCACCGTGGGCGTCGCCTCGCTCGCGAGCCTCGCGTTCCTCGGGGTCACGACCGCCCTGCTGATACTGGACCTCGAGCAGCCGACGCGGTTCCACTGGGTGCTGCTGCGCCCGAACTGGAACTCCTGGCTCGTGAAGGGCGGGTACGTCCTCACCGTAACGGGTGGCTTCCTGACGCTGCTGGTACTGGGCTGGCTGCTGGGCCTCGGGGACCTCGTGACCCACCCAGTGGTGCTCGCGGTCGGGAGCCTGCTCGCGGCGTCGACCGCCGTCTACACCGCGTTCCTGTTCGGCCAGTCGAAGGGACGAGACCTCTGGCAGAGCCCCGCGCTCCCGCTCCACATGCTCGCGCAGGCGGTCGTCGCCGGAGCCGCGACCACGGCCATGCTCGGCCTCTTCGGCGTTCCCGGGTTCGTCGGGACGGTCCGACCCGCCGCACTCGCGCTCGCCGGCGGAGTGGTCCTCCACGCCGCCCTCGTGGCCTCCGAACTGTTCACCGAACACGGGACGGCGGACGCCGAGGAGGCCGCCGCCCGGATCGTCCGGGGTCGGTTCCGGACCGCGTTCTGGGCCGGCGCCGTGCTGGTCGGCATCGGGCTTCCCCTGGCCGCGCTGGCGGTCGGCGGCGGCGTCGGCATCGCCGCCGCCGCCGTCCTCGCGCTCGCCGGCCTGTTCGCCTACGAGTACTGCTACGTGACCGCCCCGCAGACCATCTCGCTCGCATAACCATGGGACACGGATTCGAACCGAGCCGGATCGAACGGGTCGCCGAGCGGCTCGGCCTCCTCTCGAACCGCACCGAGGAGACGAAGAAACAGCGTCAGAGACGGCGGGTCGACGGCCTCGATCGCGTCGCCCCCGACGGGGAACTGCGGAGCTACCCCGATCCCGAGCAGTGGCACGACTGGACCGAGTACGAGTCCTCGGGCGAGCCCCGGGACTACTCGCTGGTCCCGACCGCCTGTTTCAACTGCGAGGCCGGCTGTGGCCTCCTCACGTACATCGACCGGGAGACCGGCGAGATACGGAAGATCGAAGGGAACCCCGAGCACCCCGGCTCGCGCGGGAAGAACTGCGCGAAGGGCCCCGCTACCGTGAACCAGCTGAACGACCCACAGCGGATCCGCTACCCGCTCAAGCGCGACGGCCCGCGGGGCAGCGGGCAGTGGACGCGGGTCTCCTGGGACGAGGCCCTGGAGGACATCGCGGGGCGGATGCGCGAGGCGCTCGAGGACGACCGCGGCAACGAGATCACCTACCACGTCGGCCGGCCGGGCCACGAGGGCTACATGGACCGGGTGATCAACGCCTGGGGGGTCGACGGCCACAACTCCCACACCAACATCTGCTCGGCCGGCGCTCGGGCGGGCTACGCCTTCTGGCACAAGTACGACCGCCCGAGTGCGGACTTCGCCAACGCCGAGTTCGTCCTGCTGCTCTCGGCGCACCTCGAGTCGGGCCACTACTTCAATCCGCACGCCCAGCGGATCATCGAGGGGATGATGGAGGGCGGCCAGCTCGCGGTGATGGACCCGCGGCTCTCGAACACGGCCGCGATGTCGGACTACTGGCTCCCCACACAGCCGGGGAGCGAGGCGGCCGTCCTGCTCGCGATGGCCAACGTGATACTCGAGGAGGACCTGTACGACGAGTCGTTCCTGCGGAACTGGGTCAACTGGCGACAGTTCATGGACGAGGTCCACCCGGACCGCGAGCGTAGCTTCGAGACGTACCTCGACGTCCTCGGCGAGACCTACGCCG